>CBHTVU010000080.1:0-16421 GCA_966096785.1 uncultured Gammaproteobacteria bacterium
AGCTTTTTGATTTTAAAATGAATTTTTAAGAGCTGGATCCCCGCTCCGCGAGGATGACGACTCCCTACTAAAAAAGATTTTGAGTTCTATACGAGAATTTAATTTTTTATATTATCCCGCCACATCCAACGCAAAATATCCGGCAACAAACTACCGCCGTGCTGATCTGAATGCCCACCATCACCCCACACATGATTTATATCGTAGCGCGGGCCTTCAGAGCCGAGTTTATCGGCGTTGGCATTTGCCCATTCCAGAGAAGAGAGCATTTGTTGGTTCGCTAAAAACCAATTGCCGTGTTCATTATTAACATCGTTACTGCCGTCTTGTAAGAATATGCGCATGGGGCGAATCGCGGATTTACGAATTAAACCGGGATACAAATCGCCACCAGGTGTTAGCGGTTTTTCAGTAGTTGCTGGCTGATAACCAATAGAGGTGTAGCTGCCAATCATGCTGATGACTTTGCGAAATTGATCGGGGCGATGCCATGCTACAGTAAATGCGCATATAGCACCGCTGCTGGTTCCACCGATAATGTGATCATCCGGGCTTGTGCTGTAGGGATATTTTTTTGCGATTTCCGGCAGCAATTCATCAATTAAAAAACGCGAATAATCATCGCTGAGTGAATCGTATTCCTGCGCACGGTGATCAGGATTCGACATGTTTAAATTATTCGGATAATGCTCACTCAAGTTTCCCGGAGTAATAAACACACCGAGCGTTGGTGGGATGACTTTTTGATGAATTAAATTATCCAGCACCTGTGGCACACGTAAGGAGCCAACAGGATTTGTTGCGCGTTGGCCATCCTGAAATACAAGCAATGCAAGTTTGGTTTTTGGTTTGTAATTGGCTGGCACGTATATCCAATATTGACGCGATGTGCCTGTAAACACTTTGCTTTGGAATTCGAAGGGACCCTCAAGTTTGCCTATAGGTACTCTTGGGTGCGCCAATGAGTCTTGAGTGAGCGGGTAATCACCTGCTTGACGTGGGATTTGAGCGTCAGCTGCCCGGCACGTGCAGCTTAGAAAAGCAAAAAATATAAATGCTGTGTATTTTTTCATCATAATAGTGGCCTTTATGAGTTTTTATTGTTGGAGGGCTTTATTTACCTTGTGATTTATAGCATACAACTCATTTGACCCGAAGCATGCGCGTGTAAAACTATGTTTAGTTCACGTATAATCACGGCACTTTTAGATCACTTGCATGCTAATTCTTGCATCACCCAGGTTGGAATAAATATGTCTGGCAATACTTACGGTAAATTATTCACAGTGACTACTTTTGGCGAAAGCCACGGCCTCGCTCTTGGTGCGATTGTCGATGGTTGTCCTCCAGGTCTGGAATTAACTGAAGAAGATTTGCAAATTGATTTGGATCGTCGCAAGCCTGGCACATCACGTTATACCACCCAACGTCGTGAAGATGATTTGGTAAAAATTTTATCCGGCGTATTCGAAGGCAAAACCACGGGCACGCCTATAGGTTTAGTCATTGAAAATACCGATCAGCGTTCAAAAGATTACGCAAATATTAAAGATCAATTTAGACCTGCTCATGCCGATTACACCTACATGCAAAAATACGGTGTGCGGGATTATCGCGGTGGCGGCCGTTCATCTGCACGTGAAACTGCTGTGCGTGTTGCGGCAGGTGCAATTGCGAAAAAGTATTTGAAAACTTTTTACGGTATTGAAGTGCGCGGTTATTTGTCGCAATTGGGTCCGATTAAAATAGAAACTGTCGATTGGGGCCAGGTTGAGCAGAATCCATTTTTTTGCCCTGACGCAAGCAAGGTGCCGGAAATGGAAGCGTTCATGCAAGCACTCAATAAAGAGGGCGATTCCATTGGTGCAAAAATTACTGTGGTGGCAACCAATGTTCCCCCAGGTTTAGGTGAACCTATTTTTGATCGCCTCGATGCAGAAATTGCGCACGCGCTTATGAGTATTAATGCTGTTAAAGGTGTGGAGATTGGCGAAGGTTTTGGTGCGGTTGAACAGCGCGGTAGCAAACATCGTGATGAAATAACTCCAGAAGGTTTTTTATCCAACAATGCCGGCGGAATTCTTGGTGGAATTTCATCGGGCCAGGATATTATTGCAAATCTCGCGTTAAAACCTACATCAAGTCTACACATCCCTGGCCGCAGTGTGGATGTGCACGGTAACGCAATAGAAGTTGTCACTAAAGGCCGCCATGATCCTTGCGTCGGTATTCGCGCAACGCCTATTGCAGAAGCAATGCTCGCATTGGTATTGATGGATCATATGTTGCGTCATCGTGGACAAAATGGCGCGGTGAAACATTCTGTTCCAATTATTCCTGCCACAGTTAAATAAGTTTCTGGATTGAATCAGGGGATGATTTCAATCACATGAATAAATAGGGAATCACTTCCACGTACGAGCCGGTTCGAATAACAATCGTGCATCGCCGATTTTCATTTTTACAGAGCGAATAATCTTCGACTGTTTGCTAAACTCATTTTTATGTCCAACGTCTCTGCGTCTCATACCCAGCTCCCTTACTGGCGCCTTTCCAGCTTCTACTTTTTTTATTTTGCGGTGGTGGGCTCGTTAACGCCTTATTGGGGAGTTTATTTAAAATCCCTCGGTTACAGCTCACAAGATGTTGGAATCATAGGTGCGATTATTCTTGGTACGCGCATTATTGCCCCCAATTTTTGGGGCTGGCTCGCCGATAAAACCCAGCAACGTTTGCGCATTATTCACCTCGGTAGTGCAATGGCTTTTATTTGCTTTACCGGGGTTATGATTAGCCAGCGCTATTTCTGGTTAGTTATTGTTATCAGTTGTTATACGTTTTTTTGGCACGCCGTTTTACCGCAATTTGAGGTCATTACGCTTGCTTATTTAAAAGGGCAATACCAACGTTACGGTCAAATCCGTTTGTGGGGTTCGCTGGGTTTTATGGCGGCTGTTGTAGGGTTGGGTTGGCTTTTTGATTTTTTATCGATTCAACTTTTGCCCATGGTTATTTTGAGTTTTCTGGTTTTAATTTGGTTGTCCAGCTTTTCACTTAATGGAATGTCCAACGATAAACATGCTAGCGATGCAACTGGCTTTTTAAAACTGGTTTTTCATCCCGTAATTATTAGTTTCCTCCTCGCCAGTTTTTTGTTACAAGTAAGTCACGGGCCTTATTACACCTTCTACAGTTTATACCTTACGGAAAATCACGGTTATAGCAGTACTGCGACGGGTTTACTCTGGGCTTTAGGTGTATTAGCTGAAGTGGGTATTTTTATTTTCATGCCGAAGATTCTTCAACGTTTTGATGTGCGCTATTTATTATTAATAACATTCGCACTTACCGCCTTGCGTTGGGCTCTTATTGGTTTTTGCGCGCAATGGCTGTGGGTGTTGCTATTTGCTCAGCTACTGCATGCGTTTAGTTTTGGTGTCGCCCATGCAGCTTCAATAGAAATTGTCAGGAAGCGTTTTGCAGGGAGTCATCAAGGGCAAGGGCAGGCGCTTTATAGTTCCCTGGGGTTTGGCGCAGGCGGCGCAACAGGAGCATTGATCGGCGCATTTACCTGGGATTACAGTGCCAGCGTCACTTTTTTAATTTCCGGCCTTGCGGCAAGCCTGGGCTTCACGATTCTATTTTTTGGATTACACTTACATAAATTGGAATCTCATCAATAGATGTTCACAACCACATTGGAATCCCTTGAGTATTGCCATGCAAAATTTAACGGTTGCCTTCGTCCAGCAAGAAATTGTTCCCAATAATCCCCAGCAAAATCTGGCGACTTTTAGTCGTGCGATGAGCAATTTGAAAAATTGCGACCTCATTGTTTTACCTGAAGTGTTCACCACGGGCTTTTGCGCAAATGCACGTAACTTTGCGGAATATGTTGATGGTACGGCTTACACCTGGATGGCGGATCATGCGAAACAACTAAATGCTGTAATTACAGGCAGCCTGGTTGTTAAACAAGGCGATACTTATTTTAACCGTATGGTGTGGATGCGTCCGGATGGCACTTATACGCATTACGACAAGCGCCATTTATTTCGCATGGGCGGCGAACATACTCGCTATCAATGTGGCACTGAGCGAATCATTGTTGAATTAAAAGGTTGGCGAGTTCTGCCGCTGGTGTGCTACGACTTGCGCTTTCCGGTTTGGAGCCGTAATCGTGATGATTACGACTTATCTATTTATGTTGCCAATTGGCCCAGTGCCCGTGCATTACACTGGAATCGTTTGCTACAAGCTCGTGCCATAGAAAATCAGGCCTATGTGGTTGGCGTTAATCGAGTGGGCATGGACGAAGTGCACCAGCATTATGTAGGTGACTCGGCAATATATGGTCCTGCAGGGGAGGTGATCCTGCATTCGCAAGAGCCTGGGAGTTTTCATGCGGAATTGTATGGCGATAAATTATTGGAGTATCGCCAGAAATTTCCTGCCTACATGGATGCAGACGATTTTGAATTAAAAATATAATCCTCGAAAATAAAAAGAGCATTTCAGATGCTCTTTTTTTCGCTACAAAAATTCCATATATTCAATGTAGGGAATGAACGAAAACAAATATAAACATAGGCTTGCCCCAACCCGTGGATTAATTTCAAAAATATACGGGAGCTTGTCCTCCTCCTTGTAATTAAAACAGCATATCCCCTGATAACCTATATTTTTTAAAATATCAGCAAACAGCGGCAAGTGTGGACATGAACATACTTTTGTAAATACGGATTTGTCTTTACCTTTCACAGGCGTTTCAGTATCAAATGCATACTGAATATTGATTGAAGCAAGGATTCTGTTGTTTTTAAAGAGAATATGGGTCGCGTATTCATATCTCCCAGGGATTAGCTTCTGTTTAAAATAATCCGGGTCTGCCGCCAGGTGCGCCAGGGATTCTGCCTGAGCGTCATTTTCAACCACGTAACAATTCTGGCCCCAGGCATCGAAACGTTTTTTAAGTATGTAGGGGTAAGATAATGTGTCCAGATTTGGAATATATTTTCCATAGCCACTTTCGATAAGCGTTTTGTTGAAGAGCGACTTGTCATCGCAAATATGAATGCTCTGTGCGCTTGGAATAGGGATGACATTTTTTTCCAGAGCGGCAGGGTTATTATTTAACTGAAGCATTTCTTCAATGGTTAATGGAATAACTATATCGAAATCTCCAACCCCATTAGCGGACACTTCACCAAAATGAATTTCGTGCTGCGTTCGCCGAAATCCACTTTCAATCATGGATTTCCATTCCGGTTTATCCGTGATCAGGATTTTTAATTTGCGCCTGGATAACAAGTAATTCTTTGCAATCAACGAAAGGAAGAAGAGCTTGTTATTTATTTTCACTAATATTGTTATTATTTTTTTGATGGCACTCATTTTTGTTGCCTAATGTTCCTATTTGAGCGACCCATCACTGAGTCGCTTTTTGATCCAAGCTAGCTAATTGCTTTATCAACAATAGTTTGAGCTTCAGCAATTAATAATTGTAAGTGGTCCTTGCCTTTAAAACTCTCGGCATAGATCTTGTAGATATCCTCAGTGCCTGAAGGACGCGCTGCGAACCAGCCACTTTGTGTTTCCACTTTTATACCACCGAAGGCCGCGCTGTTTCCAGGTGCACTCGTTAGGATTGTTTCAATTTTTTCGCCAGCCAGTTCCTTTGAGGTAATTTGTTCAGGCGATAATTTCGAAAGCGCTTTTTTCTGCGCGGTATTGGCTGGTGCTTCTACGCGCGCTTCAGCGGCATGGCCAAATTCGTCGGCCAGCGCTTTGTAATGTTCACCAGGATCGCGTCCAGTTTTTGCAACTATTTCACCTGCCAGAAGCGCGGGTATCAAACCATCTTTATCCGTGGTCCATACACTACCATCAATGCGCAGGAAAGACGCCCCGGCACTTTCCTCACCGCCGAAACCGAGTGAACCGTCAAACAAACCTGGTGCGAACCATTTGAAACCCACTGGTACCTCGTAGAGGCGACGTTTCAATTTTTCGCTCACACGATCAATCATCGCGCTACTGACTACAGTTTTTCCTATGGCTGTTTGTGGGTTCCATTTTGGACGATTTTGAAATAAATATTCGATAGCAACGGATAAATAATGGTTGGGAGGCAAGAGGCCCGCGCTCGGCGTTACTATTCCATGACGATCATGATCGGCGTCGCAGGCAAATGAAACCTGATAATCGTGACGCTTGGCAAGTATGGACTGCATAGCAAAGGCAGAGGACGGATCCATACGAATTTTTCCGTCCCAGTCGGCGGTCATAAATTCAAAGGTTGGATCGATGATTTGATTAATTAAATGCAAATCAATTTTATAAAAATCAGCGATCGCACTCCAGTAACGTAAACCTGCCCCACCCAATGGGTCAACACCCATACGAACTCCACCATCGCGAATGGCTTCCATGTCCACCACATTAATTAAATCTTTAACATAGTTGTGCACATAATCATGATGATGAGTTGTGGATGAGTGCAAAGCCGCGCGGTAGTCCATGCGTTTTACATCGCGCAAATTATTTTCCAGCAATTCATTTGCTCTGGCTTGCATCCAGTTGGTTACATCCGAGTCAGCTGGCCCGCCATTAGTCGGGTTATATTTGTAACCACCATTATCCGGCGGATTATGCGAAGGTGTAATGACCACACCATCTGCAAGCGCCGTTGTACGACCTTTATTGTAAGTAAGAATTGCATGGGAAATAGCGGGTGTCGGTGTAAATTCACCGCCTACTGCTAAAAATATTTCTACTGAATTAGCTGCAAAAACTTCAACTGCGCTAATTTGCGCAGGCTCTGACAATGCATGAGTGTCGATACCAACGTAGAGCGGCCCAGTGATACCCGCATGCTTGCGGTAATCGCATATGGCTTGTGTAATGGCCAGTACATGATTTTCATTGAAGCTGGTTTTGGTCGCTGACCCGCGATGGCCTGAAGTACCAAAACTTACACGTTGTTCCGCAATAGTTGGATCGGGTTTTTTATCGTAATAGTCTGATGTGAGCTTGGTGACATCAACCAAAAGTTCTTGCGGTAGTAATTTTCCAGCGTAGGGGCTAGTACTCATGTTGGGTTTCTCCTTGGCGATGAATTTTGTAATATTTAATTCGTTTTTTCAGTGCGGCTTTCGACCGGAACAATTTTAATAATCAAACCCATTAGCGGGTGATCTATATAAAGAACATCAATGCTGCGCATAGTCCGCTCTTGATTAAGTTTAACAATGCGTTGAATAGGATTCGCCAAACTCTTATCTATGTCATTGGCAAAGGTATTAGGTAAATTAGGCAGCTCAGGCCAGAAATCGTCAAGGGGTGTTCCAGCAGGTGCAAATTTTGTTAGCCATAAATTGGTTTGTATTTTTAAGTACTGCCCAACACTTAAACTAATACTGCCTTCAAGTTCGTGGTGACCGTTAAAAATTTTCCCACCCGAAATAGCGATATTGGTTTTGCTGGCGTAAATGTTTTGGCGCCATGCTTGATGAAATAGCACCGTATAGCTGCCGCTTCTTGCAAGTGTTGCTGCTTGAGGATTGAGTGAACGCTCTGTGCTGGCTAAGAGACTAAAGCTACCCGAACCACCAGCATCCGAAAGACTCAGGATATTTTCAGGATAACCAAGTTTAATATCACTAGGCCAACGCTCTTGAGAATTGGTTTCCGGGCGAGAAAAAACAATAAGTTCAACCTGGTAAAGTTTTTCGTGGTTTTGTTCTTTTACTTCTGGCTCCAATTGCGCAAAGCTACCTGTGCTTAAAAAAAGCAGCGGCAGTAAAAAAGACAAACTCAATATTCTGTGTGTTATGAATGTTGAAAACATATTGTTTCTCAAAATTTGCTATCACGTGTTTTCGAAGTATTTTCGATTTTTTAACGAATTATATTATCGAACTTTTTTAACTGCGCTTTTTCGAATTACCAAAGTTATGGCATTAATTTATCGAGTAGACCTATTACTTCCTGCAAGCGTTGCTCGGTACTTTCCATGGGCAAATTAAATTTTAATTTATTAGCCCCTTCCAATTTGTAAGCTTTAGGGCTCGTTTGTACCATTTTAACAATCGTAAGTGGTTCAACCCGTGTGTCGCTACTAAATTCAATAACGCCGGAACGAGCGCCAGCCTCAAGTTTAGTAATACCTATTTTTTGCGCTTTCAATTTAATTTGCGTAACACGCACCAGGTTTTTCGTTTGCTCAGGCAACAAACCAAAGCGGTCAATCATTTCAACTTGCAGCTCGCGCAAGCCTTCTTCACTTTCAGCATTAGCCAAACGCTTATACATAACCAAACGTGAATGTACGTCCGGTAGGTAATCTGCCGGAATTAGCGCGGGAATGCGTAAATTGACATCCACCATACCATCAAATTCATTGGCTGGATCAGGAATTTTTCCTTTGCGGATGGCTTTAACAGCACGATCAAGCATTTCCATATAAAGCGAGAAGCCGATAGTTTGAATTTGCCCGCTCTGTTCATCGCCAAGCAATTCTCCAGTACCACGGATTTCCATATCGTAAGTCGCCAGGGTGAATCCTGCGCCTAAATCTTCCGCCGCAGAAATTGCTTCCAAACGCTTTACAGCATCACCGGTCATAGAACGTTTATCGGGAGTCAACAAATAGGCGTATGCCTGGTGGTGCGAGCGACCAACACGACCACGTAATTGATGCAGTTGTGCCAGGCCAAATTTATCGGCGCGGTGAATAACGATGGTGTTTGCATTGGGAATGTCGATACCCGTTTCGATGATTGTCGTACACACCATGACATTAAAACGCTTGTGATAAAAATCAGACATAACACGTTCAAGATCGCGTTCGCGCATTTGGCCGTGACCGACAACAATCCGCGCTTCAGGCACAAGCTCTTGCAAATCGCGCGCTGTTTTTTCGATAGTACTCACTTCGTTATGTAAATAATAAACCTGACCGCCGCGCAAAATTTCGCGCAAGATAGCTTCCTTAATAATGTTTGCGTCGTGGGTACGAACAAACGTTTTCACGGATAAGCGTCGCGCGGGTGGTGTTGCAATAATCGATAAATCGCGAATGCCTGCCATGGACATGTTGAGAGTGCGCGGAATAGGTGTTGCTGTGAGCGTTAAAATATCGATTTCGGCACGTAGTGCTTTTAGTTGTTCCTTTTGACGCACACCGAAACGATGTTCCTCATCAATAATTAATAAGCCGAGATTTTTATATTTTATATCGGGTGATAGGAGCGCATGAGTTCCAACCACAATATCAATTTTACCTTCAGCAATACGCGGTTTTACTTCGTTCATTTCTTTTGCAGTTCTGAAGCGTGAAAGAACTTCTATGGTGATGGGCCAATCGGCAAATCTATCTTTTAAGGATTCATAATGCTGCTGAGCGAGTAGGGTGGTGGGCGCAAGAATTGCCACCTGTTTGCCACCGTGACTCGCAACAAATGCAGCGCGCATGGCAACTTCGGTTTTACCAAAACCTACATCTCCACACACAAGTCTATCCATGGGTTTGGGTGACAACATATCTGCGATAACGGCTTCAATAGCACGTTGCTGATCCGGAGTCTCCTCGAACGGAAAACTGGATGCAAAATTTAAATAAGCTTCTTTCGGGTCTGCAAACGCAAAACCTTTACGCGCAGCGCGACGCGCATAGACTTCCAATAATTCTGCCGCTGTATCGCGAATTTGCTCAGCGGCTTTGCGTTTGGCTTTTTGCCAGATTTCGCTGCCAAGTTTGTGTAGCGGTGCAAGTTCTTCATCTGTGCCGCTGTAACGACTGATTAAATGTAAATTGGTGACGGGAACATACAGCTTGGTTTCGTCTGCATATTCCAACGTCAGAAATTCGTTGGTCTGATCTTCAATGGTAATAGTTTGCAAGCCACGATAGCGACCCACACCGTGATCAATATGTACCACTGGTGAACCGATTTTTAATTCGGTTAAATTTTTAACAATTAAATCGGAATTATCCTGGCTCTGTTTCCGGCGTCGAGTCTGTTGAACTCGCTCACCAAATAATTGTGTTTCGGTAATTAGCGCTATAGGTGGATCAGTGATTAATAATCCCTGTTCAAGTGGAGCTGTGGTGATGGCAATTTTTTCGCTGCCATTAATAAAAGTGACCCAAGAATCAACTATGGTAGGTGTAACACGAACACGGCTGAGCAATTCTAAAAGACTTTCGCGTCTGCCAGCTGAGTCTGCGCAAAATAATACGCGGCCCTTAAACTCAAGTAAGAATGCCTGAATCGCGGCGAGTGGGTTTTCTGCTTGTGATCGAATCGGCAAGCTTGGCGGCAGTTGTGTTAAAAAATTGGTGTTACCCACTTTATTTTCTAGCACGCTGGCATCAATAAAAGTGCGGCTGTAATTTTTTAAATGTCCAAATAATTCATCGATGGCAATGTAAATTTCTTTGGGTGCAAGAATAGGGCGCTGCGGATCTACCCGACGGCTCTCATAACGGCGAAGCAATTCGAGCCAAAAATTCTCGGCCGCTTTTTCAATGTCGCCAAGACAATAAATTTGTGCATCTTGAGGTAGGTAATCAAATAGCGTGCTGCAATGATCAAAAAATAAAGGTAAATAGTATTCAATGCCTGGTGGCGAAATTCCAGCGCTAATGTCCTGAAAAATAGAGCAGGCCTTATGATCAACATCAAATTTTTCTAGCCACTGTTGTTTGAAATGATTGATACCAGTTTTGTCGAGTGGGAATTCTTTTGCAGGTAATAATTGAATACTATCAACTTGTTCGATAGTTAATTGCGTTTCTGGATCGAAAGTACGCAGTGTTTCAATTTCGTCGTCAAATAAATCCAGACGATAGGGCAGTTCACTACCCATGGGAAAAATATCCAGCAGCGCGCCGCGCACCGCATATTCACCGTGTTCGTATACCGTATCTACACTGTGATACCCCGCCTTTTCAAAATTACGGCGCATTGAATCTATATTAATTTTTTGGCCACACTCAACCATTAAGCTGTTGCCAACTAAATAGTCACCCGGCATCAATCGCTGTAACAGAGATGTAACGGGAACTACTAAAATACCTTGCTGGGTCAGAGGCAATTGATAAAGGGTTTTTAAACGATCTGAAATAATATCCTGGTGCGGTGAAATAGTGTCGTAGGGCAAGGTTTCCCAATCGGCAAGATGCAAAATATTAAAATCATCGCGCTGGTTGAAAAATGCCAGCTCGCTTTCCAGACGCAACGCAACGCTGGTGTCCGAGGTAACAACTAAACTAAAACCTTGAGTTGCGTAAGCACCCTTGAGGATTGCGAGAGCCTGAGCACTGCCGTGCAATTGGCCCCATTGTTGTTTATTGCCCGAGCGAGTTGATACTGGTGGGTTGTTGATAGATGTCATCGTAAAGACTTTGAACCGTGTAATATCGATGCCGCTCATTGTACCTGTGCAGCTATAAAAAGTGGGTTTTGCACAGTACTTTTTTGAGGTAGATAAATTTTATTAAGGTGGCAAGCATCCAAAGTTTATCCAAATAATCTGTGGGTCTCGGTGAAACATACTGGACAAAGATTCGCCTTGTCTTTTAAAGTGTTTAACACACAATTCTAAAAATGATTAAAACCTGAACATATAGCAGAGCCTTATGGTTTAACCTCAGGCGCTTAAGGCATTTTGTCATTTTCGTTGCTACAATGATTGCAAGATTCCAGGCTCAAAAGCCGCATTTCGAATTCAGTGCAAGGGGAAAAATGTGACAGATTACATGTATGACGTACTGGTAATTGGATCGGGCCCATCCGGAGAAAGTTCCGCGATTGCGGCGGCTAAAGCAGGTAAACGTGTTGCTGTCATTGAAAATAGGGGTGTGGTGGGTGGAAGTTGCGCTCACAAAGGCACTATCCCTTCAAAATCCTTGCGTCATGTTGTACGGCAAATTATAAATTTTAAAGCTGACAGTTTATTCCGTGAAATTGGGGATAGTCGCCGCCTGACCTTTCCTCGAGTAGCACAATCCGCCGCCAGGGTTATTCCCAAGCAGGTTGAGTTGCACACTAACTTTTATGTTCGCAATCGTGTAGATGTTCTTAAAGGGCAGGCGTCATTTATTGATGCGCATACGCTTAGTCTTGTGCTGCAAGACGGTGCAAAAGAAAAATTCACGGCTAAAGATATTATTATTGCTACTGGGTCGCGGCCTTATCGTCCGGATGATCTGGACTTTAGTCAACCTCGCCTTTACGACAGCGATACGATTTTGGACATGCAACATACACCGCGCCACATCATTATTTATGGAGCAGGTGTTATTGGTTGCGAATACGCGTCGATTTTTTCCGGCTTGGGAATGCGGGTGGATTTAGTAAACAACCGTGATCGATTATTATCATTTTTGGATGATGAAATTTCTGATGCCTTGAGTTATCACTTGCGCGATAGTGGAGTAACAGTTCGCCACAGTGAAGAATATGAAAAGATTGAATCTAATGAGCACAGCATTATTTTGCATTTGAAATCTGGTAAGCGTTTAAAAGCCGATGCTATTTTGTGGTGTAATGGTCGCAGTGGAAATACCGACCAACTGAATTTAGAGGCGGTTGGGATTAAGGCTGATCATCGCGGCAATTTAAAAGTTGATGATTGTTACAGAACCGGTGTGGAAAATATTTATGCGGTAGGTGATGTTATCGGTTGGCCAAGTTTGGCCAGCGCCTCCTACGGTCAAGGTCGTGCAGTTTCCAGTGGAATTCTCGGGGATGCATGCGTTGTAGTATCCGATGTTCCCACCGGAATTTATACTTTGCCGGAAATCAGCTCAATCGGGAAAACAGAAACTGAATTAACGCAAGCAAAAGTGCCCTACGAAGTTGGACGCGCACTTTTTAAAAATACAGCGCGCGGTCAAATTTCTGGCGAAAATGTGGGTATGTTAAAACTGTTATTTAATGTTGATACGTTGGAAGTATTAGGTGTTCATTGCTTTGGTGCAGAAGCTGCGGAAATTGTTCATATTGGCCAGGCAATTATGAGTCAGAAAGGCGGTGGAAATACCATTCAATATTTTTTGAGTACTACCTTCAATTACCCGACTATGGCAGAGACCTATCGCGTTGCTGCTCTGGACGGAATGAATCGCGTTAGCCGTCGTTAGTGATGGTTTGCGAAAAAAAGCGCGTTTGGTAACACGCTTTTTTTATTTATTTTTAAGTCTTTTATTTTTTTAGTTTTAAATCGTCCTCAGACATCTCATCCGTTGTTTCAATCACTGTTTCCTTGCTCTCATGCAGGCTAGGCTTTGCCACGCTGTGGATGACATGATCGTATTCGAAATACACTACAAATTCGGCATATTCCCAATTGGAAATCGGTGGTTTTCCTTTTGCAGGATTTTCTTTCAGCGGTTCACCAAACTGGCTTTTAACCTGCGCCTTGCTAACTCCCATTTTGGGAACGCTATTTTGTGCAGCGGACTGTGATCCTACGGGTACCTTGATAGTCTCCGCCACTGCGATGCCAGAAGTCAGCAAAAAAGTGGTGCAGAACAAAAATAAAAATGAAAGTTTCATTGTAAAAATCTCATGTTATCGATTTTCTTGAAGGCGACGTTTTTCTGCCATTTGTGCGCGCATAATTTGCTGGCCGATAAGTTGCTGCTGGATGTCGCTAATGCGATGGAATTTTGCGGCAATTTGAAATTCACCGGTGTTACTGGGCTCGCAGCGAATAATCTTCGCGAATAAAATCAACCCTGAATTGCTTGGTAAAAAGACGATACGCAGATCTATATAAGATCCCGCTTCAATTGCATTGGTGCTGCCGAACGCAATCCCACCTTCACTGAGGTTAACTTGGCGTAAGGTTTTGGAGGGGGGGCTTGGCTTTTGATCCGCCATTAACTGTTGGCCAAGAAGTTCAATTTTGCGATTTAAATTGTGCAAATATTCGGCAAGTGGGCGGCTCAGCTCTTTTATCTGGAACAAAAATTGAGCGTTATCCGTGTCGATTTTTTTAAGCTCGCTATATAGCTTTAAGGAATTGGCGTTACTAAATAGAGATTCCGGTTGGGATTTAGTAGCGGTCACTTCATCAACTGCGATAAATTCCAATGCAATAGTTTCATCAATCCGAAAATAGCTGCGGCGCTCAGACATAGTTAACCCCTGAATGTTTACTCATTAACGATAGCATAGAGCGTGGCTTCTTGATTAAAAACCCTAAAAAGTTATGCCTTTGTTTTGGTCTGAGTCCGCGTGGCCGGGATTACAGGATTTCTTTACATCCGCCTGCATACTGGGTTTAATGCGCCCCATGATGAAAAATTTATCCCTTTATATAGGTTTACGTTACACGCGCGCAAAACGACGCAACCAATTCATTTCCTTTATTAGCACGTTTTCGTTGATCGGAATGGCGCTAGGCGTTATGTCGCTTATAGTTGTGCTCTCTGTCATGAACGGCTTGGATCGCGAAATGAAACAGCGGTTGTTGAGCGTGATTCCCCATGGCTACATTACACACGATTCCGGTTTAACAAATTGGAAAGAAGTGGCGCAAACTGTCAAGCAACACCCAAAGGTGGTTGGCGCTGCACCTTACATCGCCAGTGAGGCCCTGGTGACCTACGCCGACGGTGTGCAAGGTATACAAGTTGAAGGTGTCTTGCCGGAAGAGGAAACGAAAATTTCCGTTATTGACCAGCACATGCTACTCGGTTCCCTCGCCGATTTGAAACCAGGTGAGTTTGGCGTAGTCATGGGGCGATTAATGGCGAGTCAATTGGGGCTGGCGCTTGGCGATAAAGTGATTATTACGTCCCCCGATATCAACATAACACCTGCAGGTGTTTTTCTGCGCAAAAAAAGCTTTACCTTGGTTGGTGTTTTTGAAGTGGGCGCGCAAGTTGATATGGAACTAGCATTTATTCATTTAAATGATGCGCAAAAATTTTTTCGTGTGCAGGGCGCACAAGGTCTACATGTAAAAGCGAATGATCTGTATCAGGCCGCTGGTGTCATGGGTGATTTGGCCAAACAATTTGGTAATGAGTATCACGTAAAAGATTGGAGCCAAACCCAGGGCAGTTTATTTCAATCCGTTAAAATGGAAAAAATCGTTACAGGGACCTTGTTAAATATTTTAATTTTTATTGCCGTTTTTAATATAGTTTCAAGCCTGGTATTGATGGTTGCAGATAAGCGCTCTGATATTGCGGTTTTGCGCACGCTTGGGTTAACAGCAAAACAAGTGATGGGAATATTTATTGTGCAGGGCAGTGCGGTGGGTTTTGCGGGAACCATAATTGGCATTTTGGCGGGTTGTATTTTGACGTGGTTGTTAAATCCCATAATGAACCTGCTGGAAAAATTATTTGGCTTTCATTTTTTTGATCCTGAAACATTTTATATCAGTATTTTGCCCAGTTATTTGATGTGGCAGGATATGCTGACTATTACCTTAACCGCACTCATCCTGAGTTTTTTAGCCACCCTTTATCCGGCCTATCGCGCCAGTAAAATCGAGCCTGCCGAGGCATTGCGTTATGAATAATTCTGCACCTGTTGAGTCAACAAATGCATCTACAAATCCAGTTTTGACTTGTACAAATGTAAGCAAACATTACGGTGAAGGTAATTTAACCGTTAGTGTTTTACGTGGAATTAACATCACTATTAACGCCGGTGAACGTGTAGCGATTGTGGGTGCATCGGGTTCCGGGAAATCAACTCTGTTAAATATTTTGGGCGGATTAGACGTTCCTGACTCTGGCGAGGTTTCTGTTGTCGGTGAAGTCTTATCAAAAATGAATGCGGATGAGCGCGGTTTTTTGCGCAATCGCAGTTTAGGTTTTGTGTATCAATTTCATCATTTGTTGCCAGAATTCACGGCGATTGAAAATGTGTCTATGCCTTTATTAATTGGCAAAATAAAAATTGCCGAAGCAAAAGAAAAAGCGATTTCAATACTGGAACGTGTAGGTCTTGGTCACCGTTTTGAGCATAAACCTTCCGAGCTTTCCGGCGGCGAGCGCCAGCGTGTTGCGATTGCACGCGCCTTGGTGACATCGCCAGCGTGTGTGTTGATGGACGAACCGACTGGTAATTTGGATACTCATTCCGCCGATAGCATCCAAGCCTTGATGCTTGAATTAAATCAGTCCATAGGCACCAGTTTTATTGTGGTCACCCACGATTTGCGTCTCGCAGCAAAAATGGATAGAACCTTAACGCTTTCTGATGGCGTTTTAGTATGAGTATGTTTTCCAAATTTACTTTTTTGGTGGGTTCGCGCTACGGAATTTCGCGCAAGCACAGCCGACTGGTTTCCTTTATTTCGCGGTTATCAACGGCGGGGTTGGTCATTGGTGTTGCGCTGCTAATTGTTGTTATGTCGGTAATGAACGGGTTTGATCGTGAATTGCGTGA
>CBHTVU010000081.1:0-16331 GCA_966096785.1 uncultured Gammaproteobacteria bacterium
GGTCCTGTAAAAGAACATACCTTCACGATTGAATTTTTAGACGAAGGTGCGCAAGCATTTTCATTTACGTTTGGTTAAGAGAATCAGATATGAAAAATAGCAATACTAAAAATGCTAGTTCACGCCGCCAATTTTTGTTTCAGGGTGTGGCGTTAGCATCCACAGCTGCAATTGCGAGTAACACTTGGGCAGCTAATTTGTCCGGCCCAAAATTGAGCGGCGATGTCACTATCGAGAATTTTTCAGCAGATGGTAAAAGCCAGGGCTCAGTGCGCATCGCGAAGCTTGTGAAAACGGAAGCTGAGTGGCGTGCACAGCTGTCTTCGTTAGCTTACAGAGTGACTCGCGAAGAGGGTACTGAAGCTCCGCGCTCTGGAAAATATGCCAACAACCATGAGGACGGGATTTATCGGTGTATATGTTGTGACACAGCGCTGTTTGATTCAAAAACCAAATTCGAATCTGGCACTGGCTGGCCAAGTTTTTGGAAACCTATTTCGGCAATGAATATTGTAAAAGCCTCTGATCGAAGTTTAGGTATGGTGCGCGACGCAATCTCTTGTCGACGTTGCGATGCGCATTTAGGGCATGTGTTTGATGATGGTCCTAAGCCAACGGGTTTACGCTACTGCATGAACTCGGTGTCGTTAAACTTTATAGCCAGGGTTTAATTTATTCCCATTTATTTTTTTAGAGGTTCGCCATGCGTTCTTTAAAATGCTCAAAAAAATCTATAATGTTTTTCCTGGCGCTGACCGCAGGTCTATTGCAAGTGAATGTATTTGCAGCGGAAGAACCTACTGTTATTCCTCCCCCGTCATTTGAACAACCAACTGCAGCTCCGGGTTTGCAAACGGCGGTACTTGCGGGCGGATGTTTCTGGGGTGTACAAGGGGTATTTCAGCGTGTTCGTGGTGTTAAAAAAGTGTGGTCAGGTTATGCAGGGGGCGAAAAAAATACAGCTCATTATGAAATGGTGGGCTCTGGCAAAACTGGTCATGCGGAGGCAGTAGAGATCACATTCAATCCAGCGGAAATATCTTACGGTGAATTGTTGCATGTCTTCTTTTCCGTGGCTCATGATCCAACCCAGTTGAATCGTCAGGGCCCAGATTCAGGTACACAATATCGCTCAGCAATTTTTTACACTGACGATGCGCAAAAAAATGTTGCTGAGGCATATATTGATCAGCTAAACAAAGCTAAAACTTTTCCTAAAACGATTGTGACCAAACTTGATCCGCTAAAGGGGTTTTACAAAGCTGAGGATTATCATCAAGACTTTTTGATCCATAACCCCAGATATCCTTATATTGTGTATAACGATTTGCCGAAGATTGAAAGCTTGAAGCGTATTTTTCCTGAAATTTATAAGGGTGTGCCGTCGAAGGTGACGGATAAGTTGTGATTCAGTAACGTCAATTACACCCCACCCAGCTTCCCCTTGCCAGGGGAGGAGCTTGAATCCCACTTCGGAATTAGCCCATAGTTCTCTTAGTCCCCTCAAGGCTACGCGCCCCGCTTTAGGGCGGGGTGTTTTTAGGCTCTTGAATCAATTAAAAATCCCCGCAAAGCTTCCACTGACTTGCCTTTTTGTGGTATAAAGCGCGCCTCTTTTTTGGCATATCGCCTTAGAGAGATTAACTTTAACGTCACACACATACCGACACGCGACATCTGGGTGCCTGAAAGCGCAAGCTGGCAGGTTGATTAGCGGGGTATGTGGAGGCCTAACCCAATACATTTCAGGAATACAAAATGCCACAAGTAAGCATGCGCGACATGTTGTCCGCCGGTGTCCACTTCGGTCACCAAACCCGTTACTGGAACCCAAAGATGGGTAAGTACATCTTCGGTGCGCGTAACAAGATCCATATCATCAATCTTGAGCACACAGTTCCAGCGTTCAACGAAGCTTTGGCTTTAGTTCAACAAATGGCGTCTCAAAAGAAAAAAATCCTGTTTGTTGGTACCAAGCGCGCTGCGCAAAAAACCATCAAAGAACAAGCTGAACGCGCTGGTCAACCATTTGTTAGCCATCGTTGGTTAGGTGGCATGTTGACCAACTATAAAACCATTCGCGCTTCAATCCGTCGCTTGTCAGACCTGACTACTCAAAGTCAGGACGGTACTTTCACTAAATTGACCAAGAAAGAAGCTTTAATGCGCTCACGCGACATGGAAAAGCTTGAGCGTTCAATTGGTGGTATCAAGAACATCAATGGTCTGCCAGATGCATTGTTCATTATCGATGTAGACCATGAGCGTATTGCTATTCAAGAAGCCAACAAGCTGGGTATTCCAGTAATCGGTGTAGTGGATACCAACAGCAACCCGGAAGGTGTTGACTATGTTATCCCAGGTAACGACGACGCGATCCGTGCGATCAAGTTGTACGCTGCTGCTGTAGCTGATGCTTGTTTGGAAGGTTCTAAATCAGTGTCTGCAGTACCGAACAAAGACGAATACGTAGCAGCAGAAGGTAGCGCTGAATAATTTCAGCCTCCAACTTTGCTTAACGTGGAAAGGGGGCTTTGCCCCCTTTTTGTATCAGAGAATTTGAATCATTTAAGAGGAAAGAATCATGGCAGCTGTTACTCCTGCACTAGTGAAAGAACTGCGCGACCGTACTGCGTTGGGCATGATGGAATGTAAAAAAGCGCTTAACGACGCTGATGGCGATATTGAATTGGCTATTGAAAACTTGCGTAAAGTATCTGGCCTGAAAGCGGCTAAGAAAGCTGACCGCACCGCTGCTGACGGCGTTGTAGCTGTTAAAGTTGCACCAGACAATAGCTATGCCGTCGCTGTAGAAGTTAACTCTGAAACTGACTTTGCTGCGCGTGAGCCAAACTTTGTTAGCTTTGCAAACAGCGTGTTGGAAAAAGCATTTGCAAGCAAACAAACTAATGTTGCTGCGTTGATGGAAGGCGAGTTAGAAGCTGCACGTCAGGCGTTGGTACAAAAAATCGGTGAAAACATCGGTGTTCGTCGCATCAGCTTGGTTGAAGGTGGTGTGGTAAGCGGATATTTGCATTTGAACAACCGTATTGCGGTGTTGGTTCAATTGGAAGGCGGTAACGACGAAATTGGTAAAGACATCGCTATGCACGTAGCGGCTGTGAATCCAGTAGTTGTTAGCTCTGATCAAATGTCTCCAGAAGTTGTTGAGAAAGAAAAAGAAATCATTCGCGCTCAACCAGACATGGCTGGCAAGCCAACGGAAATCGTTGAGAAAATGATTGTTGGTCGTATCAACAAATTCTTGAAAGAAAGCAGCTTGGTTGATCAACCATTCGTTAAAAACCCGGAGCTAACCGTTGCTCAATTCGCCAAAACTGGAGGTGCAACTGTTAAGAGCTTTGTACGTTTAGAAGTAGGCGAGGGCATTGAAGTTGCTGTTGTTGACTTCGCTGCTGAAGTTGCTGCTCAAGTTGCCGCTACTAAAGGCTAAGCAACTCTTCTAAAAGTGTTGCAAATAAAAACCCCGCACAAGTCTCCTTGTGCGGGGTTTTTATTTGAGAGATAAAGCAGCTCTCTAAAGCTCCTCTTCTGCATATATACAACAGTTTCTACCTTGGGCTTTAGCTCTGTAAAGTGCTTCGTCTGCCCGCTTGAAGCAGGTTGCGAAGTCTTCTTCCGGTTTGCGTTCGCTAACACCAAAACTTGCGCTTACTGACAAGGGTTTTTCCGGATCCAGTTCGGCAGTGAAGATAGCCTCCCGAATCATTTCGGCCACCGCCATAGCAGTTTTCTTGCTTGACGCAGGCAATATCACTATAAACTCTTCGCCACCCCAACGGCCCACGTAATCTCCAGCGCGTAAATGGGTTTGGATTACCTTGGCTACGTGCTGTAGCACTATGTCTCCGGTGTCATGGCCGCGCTGGTCATTGATACGTTTGAAGTGATCTATATCAATAACCAATAGTGAATACTTAGGCGAGGTTGGTGCTTGTAAATAACCGTTTCCTGATAGGCTCGCAATAATTTGGTCAATACCAAAACGATTGTAGAGCTGAGTCAAAGGATCAACTGTGGACAGGCGACGGAATTTACTTGTCTCTTCCTTAAGTTCCTCATTGGTAGAGCTGAGTTGGTTAATAACTTCTATATCGTGTTCTGTCTGGGCGCGCAGTTGAAGCAATTTTCTAATTGCGTAGATAAAAATACCCAGCATCCACAGACAAATAATACCGAGATACCAATCTTCTACTCGTACCCATTGTCCACGGAGTTCCAGGCTCTCGATAACAAATGTGTGTGTTCCAGGAGGTTGTGGTTCGCCAAAATCTACCGAGATGGACATGGCATTCGTCACCTCGGCAGCAGCATCAGACAGTGGAATATTGTATTGAACCAACCACCAGTCGGCTGCTGCAAATGCGGACAAGGCAATACGGTTTTCTTTGTTAAGTTCTTTGGTGTGAAGTTGCACGGCGTTAAATTTCGTGCTGTTTGCATCAGAGGTAAAAGAGTATGCCGGGTTGAAGTTACGAATAACGATACGAACTTTGTTGGCGGGGCCCGTGTAATTAATTTTTATCCTTATTTCTTCGTAGCGCGATAAGTCTACACCCCGATCTACTGCGGTCGCTAAGTCCAGGGTCCACCCGCAGGGGAAATAATTACCCTGGAAGTTTTCAGGCCAATAACAATTCCAACCAGTATGTTGAATGTTTGTCCATTCTGAAGAAGGCTTACCGTCTGCAAGCGGTTGGGTCAACAGATAAAGTGGATGTGTTGATGCAGGCACCAACTGCATTCGCTTCTCAGGCATGAAGTGAACCCCAACAATAAGCGCAACGGTAACAAGAATGGCTACCAGCAAGATGGAGTTAAAGCGTTTGTCATTCATCATGGGTTGTTACCTTCGGGGTTTGTCTCCAAGTATTGACCAAAGAACGGAATTTTCAATGCCAATACGACAAATTGAGAATATTTATTGCCGCTCCCATATTTATTTAGAGCTTTGGGTAACGAGTGAAGGTAAGCGATGTATTCGGAGTGAGAACGAATAGATTTTTTCGCTAAAGAAGCCACACGAGCGGTGATAAACGAACAAACATTCCGCTCAAAATATTTACGCCAATTGCTAATTTTGAAGCTGGTCCTCTGCGTACACGCAACAATCTCTTCCCTGTGCTTTAGCTTTGAAGAGTGCTTCATCTGCGCGCTTGAAGCAGGTTGCGAAATCTTCGTCAGGGAGCCGTTCACTCACACCAAAGCTGGCGGTGACGATTATGTGTTGATCGGGATCTAAGTCGGTGCTGGATATTGCTTCGCGAACCATTTCAGCCATTGCCATTGCGGTTTTTTTGCTGACACCGGGCATGATGACAATAAATTCTTCGCCACCCCAGCGGCCCACGTAATCTCCCGCGCGTAAATGAGTTTGAATAATTTGGGCTACCTTCTGCAACACCATATCTCCGGTGTCGTGACCTAATTTGTCATTAACATTTTTAAAGTGATCTATATCGACAACCAGCAATGAGTATTTAGGCGTGGTGGGAGTTTGCAAATAACCATTGCCCGCAAGACTCGCAATAATTTGATCAATCCCGAAGCGGTTATACAGCTGTGTTAAGGCATCAACAGTCGATAGTCGGCGGAATTTACTCGTTTCTTCCTTCAATTCCTCATTGCTATTGCTGAGTTGATTAATCACTTTGCTGTCATGTTTTGTTTGGGCGCTCAATTGAATCAGTCGTCTAATGGCATAGATAAAGATGCCTAACATCCAACAGGAAATTATTGCAAGATACCAGTCTTCTACCCGAATCCATTGGCCTCGAAACTCTAACTTCTCGACGTTAAATTTATGTGTACCGGGCTTTTCGGGTTCACCGAAGTCCACGGTGATTACCATTGTATTATTGACTTCAGCTGCCGCATCTGAAAGAGGAATATTGTATTGGGTGAGCCACCAGTCTGATGCTGCAAATGCAGAAAGATTTACGCGCACTTCTTTATTGAGCGTTTTTGTATGGAGCTGGATGGCGTTAAATTTGGTGCTATTTCTATCACTAGTATTGGAATAATCAGGATTGAAGTTGCGGATAGCGACTCGAACTTTGTTGGCATTCCCGGTGTAATTTAGTTTGATGATCATGTCTTCATAGCGTGATAAATCTATGCCCATAACGCCTGATTTGGACACATCAATTGTCCAGCCACACGGAAAATAATTGCCCTGAAAGTTTTCGGGATAATTACATTGCCACGAGGTGTGAGCGCTATTAAGCCATTCTGATGATAGGGTTCCGTCGGGGAGGGTTTCGGTTAAGAGAAGAAGTGCTCCTTGACCATCAGGTACCAGGACCAAGCGCTTTTCCGGTAGGAAATGGACGCTTATAAGAAGCGCCACTGTGACAACAATTGCCGCCAGTAAGATGGAGCTAAAACTTTTGTCGTTAATCATCGGCTTGTTATCTTTGGAGGAATTTGAATCAAGTATTGATCAAAGAAGGAAATTTTCAATGTCACTTCTACAATTTGTGCATCATTAGGACGCCGGTCTGAATCTCACCGAAGCCACAGATGAATGTTTGGAAACGGGTAGCCTGGCATCGTTTAAAGCTGTTCATTTGCATATATGCAACAATTTCTTCCCAGCGCTTTGGCTTTGTAAAGCGCTTCATCTGCCCGCTTGAAGCAAGTGGCAAAGTCTTCTTCAGGTTGACGTTCACTGACGCCGAAACTCGCGCTTACTAACAGTGGTTTATCAGGGTCCATTTCAGTAGAAAAAATAGCTTCACGAAGCGTTTCCGCCATTGCCATTGCCATCTTCTTACTCGATGCTGGAAGAATGACTATAAATTCTTCCCCTCCCCAACGGCCCACGAAATCTACTGCACGTAAATGAGTTTGAATAACTTTGGCAACATTTTGTAATACCACGTCCCCTACATCGTGACCACGTTGGTCATTAATACGTTTGAAGTGGTCAATATCAATAACCAGAAGAGAATACAGTGGAGTAGAAGCACCCTGTAGGTGCTCATTTCTCGAGAGGCTGGCAATAATTTGGTCGATACCAAAACGGTTGTAGAGTTGTGTCAATGCGTCCACTGTAGAGAGACGGCGGAATTTATTGGTTTCTTCTTTTAGAAGATCATTGTCTGAACTGAGTTTATTGATCACCTCCATATCATATTTTGCAAGCGCATAAAGTTGAATTAATCTGCGAGTTGCATAGATAAAAATGCCAAGCATCCACAAGCTAAGAATTGCGAGGTACCAATCTTCAATGGGCACCCACTTTCCCCGCAGCTCCCATTTTTCAATATGAAATGAGTGTGTTCCTGCGGGCTGTGGCTCACCAAAATCCATCGAAATGGCCATAACATTATTCATCTCGGCTGCTGCATCAGACAGCGGGATATTGAATTGAATCAGCCACCAATCGGCAGCCGCAAATGAAGACAAAGAAATTCGATTCTCTTTATTGAGTTCTTTCGTATGAATTTGTATGGCGTTGAATTTGGTGCTATTCAAATCAGAGACATATGAGTATGCGGGGTTGAAATTACGAAAGACGATGCGAACCTTATTAGCTGGTCCTGTGTAATTTATTTTGATGATCATGTCGTCATAGCGTGATAAATCAACCCCCTCACCTTTTTCACGAGAGGTCGCTATTTCTTCCGTCCACGCGCATGGGAAGTACTTGATTTCTAAATTTTCCGGCCAATAACAATTCCAGGATGTATGCTCCTCATTGGTCCATACGGCGGCTGGCTTGCCATCTGGCAGTGGATCAGTAGTTAAAAAAACGTGTTGCGTTTCGCCAGGTACAAACACCAATCGCTTTTCGGGAATGAAGTGGATGCTAATAAGGAGCACAAAAGTAACGAGAATAGCGCCCAGCAAAAAGGAGTTAAAGCGTTTGTCATTCGACATTAAGTGAATACCTTGAACTTGATTTCTAGTTCAAGTATTGACCAAAAAAAGCAATTTTCAATGTCAATTCAAAATTAACATACATTATTT
Source organism: uncultured Gammaproteobacteria bacterium (assembly GCA_966096785.1). Lineage (GTDB taxonomy): Bacteria > Pseudomonadota > Gammaproteobacteria > Pseudomonadales > Cellvibrionaceae > Cellvibrio. The sequence goes on from CBHTVU010000081.1 coordinate 7,996, forward strand.
TCTGTTATTTCATATGGGAAAAATCATGAATTCCGTGCCTTTCAAAGGATCTGTCTTCCGGAATGTAAAGATCAAAGCAAGTTGAGTTATTTTATTAGCGAAATATTGAAGGTTACTGAACCTTTAACGGATCAATTATAAAGCTCTTAAAAGTAGGTGATAGATTTTGGCCGTAGGGGCTTTGCAGATAGAAAAACTTCCGGTCTTTTAGCCTGGCGAATAAGATTTCATCGCGATAATGTAGGTTGAACAATTTGTTTAGCGAGCCATCTTTTTTAGCAATGCCCAGGCCCTCTTCAATACGTTGCACAAGAGGCCGACTCTTTTTATTGAAATAGAGTGTAAAAGGCATTGAATAGACCAGCACAAAACTCTCGTCGTACAATAAATTTCCCATTGATTTGTACTCCTCATACTCCTTGTGTAATTCGCTGATGCCGCGACAGAATAAATCGATGCGGTTTCCCATCACCATTTTAAACAGCCCCATATAATTGGTAACTTGCTGGACACGAAATCCGTTAGCTTCCAAAATGGGAACATCGGGCCAATTAGTGCCTTGTCCCATAGTAAATTTGCGTAGGTCGCTTACGCTTTGCGCGGCGCCAACCTTTGCTTTGGCGGCTGGGCTTACAAAGCAAATGCGGTAGCTAAGTAGTCCGTGATCAAGAGGGAAATCTACTGAAATTAAGTTGTTGTTGCTCATTTCCTGTACGTATTCACCGCTTGGAAAGAAGTAGTTGGGGTAGGTGTTAAGATTTAATTCATGAACTGAGCGCGCCAGGCTGACTGCTGCAGGAATGCTCTGGAATCTATAAGGCCCATATTTTTTTTCTGTTTTACTCAATGCTAAATCGAGCACTGCTAAGGGATAATCAAGTCTTTTATCCGAAGCATCTTCCACAGGTGTGTAGTGGATAACGACCTCGGATTGCAGGTGTGTCTTGGCTCCGGCCTGTGGCGCTGGCATGAGCATACAAATTGCTACTAAAAATGGCGTAAAACGTCGAAGCGCGAGCATATTGGATTCCTTGCTATCTCATAGCTTGAGCTTAGCAGCTCGGAGCACAACTCTCCCCGCGCAAGCGAAGGTTTTTCTGATAAACTGCGCCGATTTTTTTAAACTCTGGCAGTCGTGTCGGGTGAAACAGCTAACTCATTGTTTGGAGAGCATTTATGTCCAGCCCAAGGGATAAGAAGTACAAGCGTATCTTGTTGAAATTGAGCGGTGAAGAGCTGATGGGGACCGAGGGATTCGGGATAGATCCAAAAGTGCTCGACAAAATGGCGTTGGAAATTGGTCAACTCGTGGGGATAGGTGTTCAGGTAGGTTTGGTGATTGGAGGCGGTAACCTGTTTCGTGGCGCTGCTTTAAGTGCCGCCGGTCTGGATCGCGTTACTGGCGATCATATGGGTATGTTGGCTACGGTAATGAATGCGCTGGCGATGCGTGATGCTCTGGAGCGCTCCAATATCTCCTGCCGTGTTATGTCGTCTATTCCTATGAGCGGTGTGGTCGAACATTATGATCGTCGTCGTGCTGTGCGCTTTTTAGGCATGGGCGAAGTGGTGATTTTTGCCGCAGGCACGGGCAACCCTTTCTTTACTACCGATTCTGCTGCCTGTTTACGCGGTATTGAAGTCGATGCCGATATCGTTTTAAAAGCGACTAAAGTAGATGGCGTTTACACCGCAGATCCGAAAAAAGACCCTACCGCAACTAAATATGATCGTTTGTCCTACGACGAAGTTCTTAATAAAAAATTAGCAGTAATGGATTTGACCGCAATTTGTCTATGTCGCGAACACGACATGCCAGTTCGCGTTTTCCGTATGAATAAAACCGGTGCGCTGCTAAATATTGTTGTAGGCAGCAATGAAGGCACCCTGATCGAAGAGGAAAAATAAATGATTAATGACATTAAAAAAGACGCCGAAGCGCGTATGAAAAAAGCTATTGAAGCTTTGGGAAATCACTTCAACAAAATTCGTACTGGTCGTGCGCACCCAAGTATTTTAGATGGAATCACTGTTAATTATTACGGTACTGATACTCCGTTGAGCCAACTTGCGAATATCAACGTTGAAGATGCGCGCACGCTTTCAGTGAGCCCGTGGGAGCGCAATCTGGTTCCGGAAATTGAAAAGGCAATTCTCAAATCAAATTTAGGTTTAAATCCATCGACTAACAACGGTTTGATTCGTTTGCCGCTTCCAATGTTGACGGAAGAAACGCGCAAAAACTTTATCAAACAAGCACGCGCAGAAGCTGAAAATGGTCGTGTGTCTGTGCGTAATGTTCGTCGCGATGTATTGAGTGATGTAAAAGCACTAGTGAAAGATAAGTCTATTAGTGAAGACGATGAACGTCGCGCGCAAGACGAAATTCAAAAAATTACAGATAAATATATTGCTGAAGTAGACAAAGCTTTGGCAGCCAAAGAAGTTGATTTGATGGCTGTTTAATAAAGTCTGTTGCTCAACTGGCTCGCGTGTAGTGCGCGAGCCAGTTTGTTTTTGAGAGATCAAGTTTTTAATCGAATTAAAAATGAAAATCGATCGACAAGGATTCTTGTGAGTATCGATGCTATGAGGAATATCTGTGCCTGACAATCAACTGCGCCATGTAGCAATCATAATGGACGGCAACAATCGCTGGGCCAAACAACGTGGACTGGCTGGCGTTGCTGGTCATAAAGTGGGTGTTGAGCGCATTCGTGATGCTATGACTGCCGCCGAAGAAATCGGTATAGACGTTCTCACCGTTTTTGCATTCAGTAGTGAAAATTGGAATCGTCCGCCGCTGGAAGTTGAAGCCCTTATGTCGTTGTTTCAGCTGTATCTTAAAAACGAGGCCAAAGCGCTCAAGAAAAAAGCTGTGCGCCTGCGTGTTATCGGAAATCGCACGCGTTTTAGTAAAGGTATTCGGCGTGCAATTATTGATGCAGAAGAGATGACTAAAGACGGTAAATTTACCTTAGTAATTGCCGCTGATTATGGTGGTCGTTGGGATATTGCTGACGCCGCAAAAAAAGTAGCGCGCGAAGTTCTGGAGGGTCGCATCAATGCTGATGATGTGACAGAAGAACTGTTAGACAAATACACATCATTAGCAGATCTACCTCCGTTGGATTTATTAATTCGCACCGGCGGTGAAATTCGTATCAGTAATTTTTTATTGTGGCAAAGCGCTTACGCAGAGTTTTTTTTCAGTGATAAATTGTGGCCCGATTTCGACGGTGCTGAGCTCAAGCGTGCCGCCGCTGCGTTTCATGAACGTCAGCGCCGCTTTGGTTTGACCGGTGAGCAAATTGAGGCAGAGGTTAGTCATGCTTAAGCAGCGAGTCATTACTGCCATAATTTTAACCATTGTATTTTTATCGGCCTTGTTTGGTTTATCTTCCGGCTACTTTCCTATTTTTATTGGTCTGGTCGTTTTAATCGGCGCTTGGGAATGGGCCAATTTATCTAGCCTTGGCGCACCGTGGCAACGGGCGATTTACACCATCTTCATCGCAGCTACTTTATTGGTATTAAGTCATTACCTTGGCTTATTTAAAGCTGATCCAAGCCTTGATTTAGATCTGATTAAATTGATTTTGCTCATCGCGTGTGGGTGGTGGGCATTGGCGCTTTTGCTTGTGCAAGGTTATCCGTCCAGCGCTATTTTATGGGGAAATAAAATCATCCGTCTTTTAATGGGTGTATTAGTTTTAGTGCCCACGTGGCTTGCCCTCACTTATGTTCACTCGCAACCGCAGGGTGCATGGTTGGTAGTAATTATCGTGTGTACCGTGGCTGCGGCAGACATAGGCGGTTATTTCGCGGGCCGAAAATTTGGAAAACATAAGTTGGCGGCTGCTGTAAGCCCTGGTAAAACCTGGGAGGGTTTTATTGGCGGCCAGCTGGCCAGCCTGTTGTTAGCGTCACTAGTTGCCTATTTCACTGATAGCAATATCGGCTCGGTGTTGGCTGTCATAGTTCCCACCAGTTTATTTTCGGTTCTCGGTGATTTATTGGAGAGCATGGTAAAGCGCCATGCCGGCGTGAAAGATAGCGGCGTCATTCTGCCTGGTCATGGTGGAATTCTGGATCGCGTCGATAGCATCACAGCGGCAGCGCCAGTATTTGCGTTGGCGGTTCTTGTCAGCGGTTGGACTTTGGGTAGTTGATATGAACCAACAGCAGTCTGCTATTCAGTCAGTCGCTATTCTTGGTGCTACAGGTTCTATTGGTGTCAGTACGCTCGATGTTTTAGCTCGTCATCCTGATCGTTATTCAGTATTTGCCTTAACGGCTGATCGCAAATGGCAAGTGCTTGCAACCCAATGCTTGCAGCACAATCCGCGTTACGCAGTGCTTAATAATGAAGACTCGGCAGCTTTACTTGCTCAGGAACTAGGTCGTCAAGGCTGTAAAACTGAAGTTTTGCATGGGGCCGAAGCACTAGCACAAGTCGCTGCACATCATGACGTTCAAGTTGTTATGGCAGCTATAGTAGGAGCTGCCGGTTTACTTCCTACTCTTGCGGCTGTTCAATCTGGTAAAAAAGTATTGCTCGCCAACAAAGAAGCGCTTGTGATGGCAGGTGGTTTGTTCACCAAAGCAGTATCCGATCATGGTGCGATTTTGCTGCCCATTGATAGCGAACATAATGCAATTTTCCAATGTTTGCCGAATCACCGCACGGATTGTCTTACTCAGGGTTTACAGTCCAGTGGTGTGCGTAAGATTTTGCTGACAGCCTCTGGTGGCCCATTCCGCAACACGCCTTTGGCAGATCTGAAGACGGTGACTCCAGAGCAGGCTTGCGCTCATCCCAATTGGAGTATGGGGCAAAAAATTTCGGTAGATTCCGCCACAATGCTCAATAAAGGCCTGGAGCTTATAGAAGCTTGCTGGTTGTTTAATGCGAGACCGGAGCAGGTGCAGGTAGTTATACATCCTCAAAGTGTTATTCACTCTATGGTTGAGTACGTTGATGGTTCTGTACTTGCACAACTAGGTAATCCAGACATGCGTACACCTATTGCCCATGCCTTGGCGTGGCCAGAGCGAATAACATCGGGTGTGGCTAGTTTGGATATCATCACAACTGCACGGCTTGATTTTTCCGCACCAGATTATCAACGTTTCCCCTGCTTGCGCTTGGCACAACAAGCCGCTGAACGCGGTGCGACGGCTCCTGCGATCTTGAATGCCGCGAACGAAATTGCCGTAGCTGCTTTTTTGCAGCGCCAAATTCGTTTTGATCAGATATCCCAAGTCATTGCAAACGTATTAGATAAGCAGGAAGTCATTGAACCTGATTCACTTGCGTTGGTCATAGCCAGCGATCAAAAAGCGCGAGAATTGGCGCATTCAGTGATCGCCTCCTTTTAGAGAAGACTATGAATCTAGCCTATCAAATCCTGTCCTTTTTGGTTGCCATTATTATTTTGATTACCGTTCATGAGTTTGGCCATTTTTATGTGGCGCGCCTATGCGGTGTTAAGGTGCTGCGCTTTTCATTGGGATTCGGCAAAGTTTTGTGGCGTCGTTACGACAAACATGGAACCGAATTTTCACTTTCAGCTTTGCCTTTTGGTGGCTACGTAAAAATGCTGGATGAGCGCGAAGGCGATGTTCCTATCGAGCTTCTCCCGCAAAGTTTCAATCACAAAACTGTTTGGCAGCGAATGGCGATTGTGTTGGCAGGTCCAGTTGCCAATTTTATCTTGGCGCTCCTGTTATTTTGGTTGCTGCTTCTGGGAGGTACTCGCGGACTTATTCCGATTATAGGAGCTGTTCAGCCTGGTTCCGTTGCTGCCAAAGCAGGGCTCGAAGCGGGCCAGGAAATTGTTGCTGTCAATGATGTAGAAACAGCCACCGAGCAAGCTTTAGCCAGGCAGTTGATCGGCTATATAGGCGAATCAGGTGTAGTGCAATTTAAAGTACGTTATCCCAATTCAAACCTGACCTATGAATTGGATGTGACATTAAATGAATGGATGCGAGGAGCAAAAGATCCAGACCCCATGTCGGGTTTAGGCATAGAAATAATGCCTCGGCCCCCTATAGTTGGGACTATTTTGCCGGATAGCCCTGCTGCCAAGGCTGGCTTCAAAGTTAAGGATAAAATCGTGAGCGTGAATGATCTCTCTGTGAAAGATTTTCGCGATTTCCAGGCAGTTGTTCGTCCCCGTGGTGGCGAACGATTAGATGTCACTGTTGAACGTAATACCGGTATTACGCCCGAGTTAGTAAGTTTATCAGTGACGCCGGAATCTTTTACTGAAAAGGGAGTCTCTTATGGGCGGATTGGCATAGCTCCTCAAGCGCTGCCTGACGAGTTCTACCGGAAGTACGAATATTCCACTGCAGGTGCTTTGCTTGCAGGCGCCAGACAGACATGGGATACCGCAGGGTTTGTATTCTTATCCGTTAAAAAGCTGATCCTGGGAGAAATATCCACAAAAAACTTGAGTGGGCCGATAAGCATTGCTAAGGTGGCCGGCTCTTCAGCGCAGAACGGTCTAAAAAGCTTTATTGGCTTTGTCGCCTTGCTCAGTGTTTTTTTAGGAGTGTTTAATCTTTTGCCCATTCCAGTTCTGGACGGTGGGCATCTGTTATATCTCACGGTTGAACTTATTAAGGGCAAGCCGGTATCCGAAAAGATACAAATGGTTGGCTATCAGGTTGGGCTTATGTTGGTGATAGGCCTAAGTGTGTTAGCTATGTATAACGATATTATGCGGTTGTAAGCGGTTTGCTGCTCTCTGCCAAAATAAATTTTCCAGATTTGACGATATGAAGCGAGTTTCAATGCGATTTTTTTGCTGCTTAGTGGTATTGCTCACGTCTTTCGCGGTGCAAGCACAATCTCCCAATTTTCGTATTAGCGATATACGTGTAGAAGGTCTACAGCGTGTTTCTGCCGGTACAGTTTTCAGCGCCTTACCTGTGCGGGTGGGTGATTCCATCAATCAATCCGATATTCAAAATGCCACGCGCGAATTGTTTAAGGTTGGGTTCTTTACGGATGTAGCTATAGAGCGTGATGGCGACGTTTTAGTATTGGTGCTTAAAGAGCGTCCGGCAATTAATAAAATTGAATTGGAAGGCAATAAAGCTATCAAGTCTGAAAATTTAATGGACAGTCTTAAAAAGAACAATTTGTCGGAAGGCCAAATTTTTCAACGTGCAACACTGGACGGAATCGCGCAAGCTCTGCAACGCGAATACATCGCTCAGGGGCGTTACGGCGCTACCGTTAATATTGAAATTGAGGATTTACCGCGCAATCAGGTAAAAGTAAAAGTAAAAATCAATGAAGGTGCAGTTGCTCGCATCAAGCAAATTAACATAGTGGGCAATAACGTTTTCACTGATCAGCAATTGCTGGAGTTATTTGAATTGCACACATCGGGGATGTTCTCGTGGATCTCTGGTAATGACAAATATTCCAAAGAAAAAATGAAAGGGGATTTGGAAAAAGTTGAATCCTACTATATGGATCGCGGTTATCTCTCTTTCAAAGTAGACTCATCTCAAATTTCCTTGAGCCCGGACAAATCGCAAATTTTTATCACCATCAATATCACTGAAGGTGACATATATAAGGTGAGCAGCGTTGACCTTGCTGGTGACTCCGTAATTAATCCGGATTTTTTACGCCTGCTTTTATTGGTTAAGGAAGGTCAGACTTTCTCACAAATATTAATGACAACGTCCTCAGAATATTTGACTCAACGTTTGGGAAATGAAGGTTATACCTTTGCTAAAGTTGAAGGTGTGCCAGAAAAAAATGAAGCGGATAAAACGGTAAAAATAACGTTTTTTATTGAGCCGGGTAAACGTGCTTATGTAAATCGTATTAATTTCAAAGGAAACACTAAAACTATAGATGAAGTCTTGCGCCGCGAAATGCGTCAAATGGAAGGTGGGTCGGCATCAACAGCCCAAATCGAAAACTCCAAAGTGCGTTTAGAGCGTTTAGGTTTCTTTAAAGAAGTTAAAGTTGATACTAAAGAAGTCCCTGGTTCTTCTGACAAAGTGGACGTGACCTATTCCGTAGAAGAGCAGCCGTCAGGAAGCATGAATTTACAAATTGGTTATGCCCAGTACTCAGGTTTACTATTCCAGGCAGGTATCCAGCAAACCAACTGGTTTGGTAGTGGTAAGCAAGTTGGTTTTAATTTTAGCCATAGCAAATATCAGACTGGTTATTCATTAAATTATAACGACCCTTATTTTACACCTGATGGTATAAGCCGGGGGTTCAGTCTTTATTACAGTAAAAGTGATTATGGATCCATTAATGTTACTCCCTATAGTACGGATACTTATGGAGGAAA
>CBHTVU010000082.1:0-16245 GCA_966096785.1 uncultured Gammaproteobacteria bacterium
GAAGGCATTAGCGAATTGCGCGATGAGTCTGACAAAGACGGTATGCGCATCGTTATCGAAGTTAAGAAAAGCGAATCCGCTGAAGTTTTGTTGAATAATCTTTTCTCGCAAACGCAATTGCAAACCACTTTCGGCGTTAACATTGTTGCGCTTGATGACGGCCAACCAAAAATTCTAAACTTGAAAGAATTGTTGGAAGCTTTCGTAAAATTCCGTCGCGAAGTTGTTACACGTCGCACTGTTTATTTGCTGCGTAAAGCACGCGAACGCGGTCATATTTTGGAAGGTTTGGCAGTTGCCATTTCCAATATCGATGAGGTTATTACGCTCATTAAAAACTCTGCGTCACCGGCGGATGCAAAAGATGGTTTGATGACTCGCGGTTGGGATGCTGCAGAAATGGCTCCTTATCTTGAGCGTGCTGGTGAAGATGCATGTCGCCCTGAAGACCTTGGTGCAGAGTTTGGCATGCGCGATGGCCATTACTATTTATCTGCAGCGCAAGCCCAAGCAATTTTGGAATTGCGTTTGCATCGTTTGACCGGCATGGAGCACGACAAATTGCTCGCCGAGTATGACGAGAAGTTAGTTCAAATCGCAGAATTCCTCGAAATTCTTGGCAACGCAGTGCGTTTGATGGAAGTTATTCGCGAAGAGTTGGAACAAGTTATTGCCGACTATGGTGATAAGCGTCGCACCGAAATTGTTGCGTCAAGTATGGATTTAACCAACGAAGATTTAATCAACGTTGAAGATCGCGTGGTGACTATTTCTCACGGTGGTTATGCGAAGAGCCAGCCGCTTGATGATTACCAAGCGCAGCGTCGCGGCGGTATGGGTAAATCAGCAACGGCTGTTAAAGATGAAGATTACGTTCAACATCTTCTCATCGCGAGCACGCACGATACAATTTTGTTATTCACCAATGCCGGTAAAGTTTATTGGTTGAAGGTGTATATGATCCCCGTTGCAGGCCGTCAATCTCGTGGTCGTCCGGTTGTGAATTTGCTGCCGCTTGAAGCGGGTGAGCGCATTACGTCAATTCTGCCGGTTAAATCCTACGATGAAGATAAATTTATTTTTATGGCAACGGCAAACGGCACTGTGAAGAAAACCGTATTGACCCAATTCGCTCGTCAACGCAGCGTTGGCTTACGCGCAATTGAATTGGATGAAGGCGATACCTTGGTAGGTACTGCAATTACTAACGGCGCTAGCGATGTAATTCTGTTCTCTACGTCCGGTAAAGCAGCGCGTTTCCGTGAATCGCAAGTTCGTGCAATGGGTCGTACATCACGCGGTGTACGCGGCATTCGTTTGGCTGAAGGTCAACGTGTTATCGGCATGGTTATTCCGATGGAAAATGGCCAAGTGCTTACCGTGAGCGAAAATGGCTACGGCAAACGTACCGAAGTCGGCGAATTCCCGGCGAAAGGTCGCGGCTCGCAAGGCGTGATTGGTATGCAAACCACCGAGCGTAACGGTCAGTTGGTGGGTGCTGTACAAGTATTTGACGGCGAAGAAATCATGCTGATTTCGGATCAAGGCACCATGGTTCGCACGCGCGTTGATGAGGTTTCCGTATTAAGTCGTAATACACAGGGTGTGCGCCTGATTAAGTTGAAAGAAGGCGAGCGCATGCAAGGCCTTGAGCGCATAGAAGAAAGCGCTGATGCGAGTGCCAAGCGCGAACTCGCTCATGCAGAAGCACCTGAAGGCGAAGAAATAATTGAAGAAGGTTCAGTGGATGATGCTATTTCTGATTCTGCTGATGATATTGCGACTGATGAATCTGATACTGGCAACGACGAGTAAATAGATGGCCACAGAGTCCGAAAATAACGCGCAGATTGAAGCGGAAAAATTGCTGGTTTTGCGCAATAAAATTGATGCGATCGACGAAGAGATTGCTCGCCTCATTTCCGCGCGGGCAACTTGCGCGCAGGAAGTTGCTGAAGTTAAAAAGGCAAATTTACCTGCAGATGCAAAAATTTCGTTCTACCGTCCTGAGCGAGAAGCGCAAGTCTTGCGCAAAGCTATGGAGCAAAATAAAGGCCCGCTTAGCAACGAAGAAGTGGCGCGTTTGTTTCGCGAAATTATGTCCGCATGTTTAGCGTTGGAAAATCCCATTAAAGTTGCCTTCCTGGGGCCGGAAGGCACTTTTACCCAGCAAGCTGCGTTAAAACATTTTGGTCAGTCTGCGATTGCCTTGCCGTTCTCAGCTATCGACGAAGTTTTCCGCGAGGTGGAAGCGGGGGCGGTAAATTACGGCGTAGTGCCTGTTGAAAATTCTACCGAAGGTGTGGTCAACCATACCCTCGATAATTTCATGGGTTCGAATTTAAAAATTTGCGGTGAAGTTGAGTTGCGCATTCATCACAATTTATTAGTTTCCGATGTCACCAATACCAAAAGTATTTCTCGCATTTATTCTCACTCGCAATCGCTTGCGCAGTGTCGTAAATGGTTGGATGCTCATTATCCAAACGCAGAGCGCATTGCCGTAAGCAGTAATGCTGAAGCGGCGAAGCGCTTGAAAGGTGAATGGAATGCGGCGGCAATTGCTGGCAGCATGGCTGCTGAATTGTATGGTCTAACCATGTTGGCTGAAAAAATTGAAGATCAGCCTGACAATTCGACGCGCTTTTTAATTATTGGCACACAAGCGGTTCCTGCAAGTGGTGTTGATAAAACGTCAATTGTGGTTGCTATGCGCAATGAGCCAGGTGCTTTACATAATTTGCTTGAGCCATTTCATCGCCATAATATTGATTTAACACGTGTTGAAACGCGACCATCGCGTACCGGCGTTTGGAATTACGTTTTCTTTATTGATTTTGCAGGGCATGTGGACGATTCCCTGATCAGTGAGGTTTTGCGAGAAGTTGCAACTCGCTGTGCAGATTTAAAATTGCTTGGCTCTTACCCTAAAGCTGTGCTGTAAATTAATGTCATCACCAAATACTTCGAATCAACTGGTCAATAAGCTTGTCGTTATCGGCATAGGTCTTATTGGCGGTAGCTTGGCAACAGCATTAAAATCACGTGGCGCGTGCGCGGAAGTTATCGGCATAGCGACCGATGAAAAAACGTGCCTTGATGCTGTCAATTTAAAAATTGTCGATAGGGCTTATACATCTTTAAAAACAATTGCCGGAGAACTCACCACTGGCGATCTCATCTTCATTTCCGTACCGACACTTGCAGTACATAGTGTGTTGGAGCAAATAAAGGCGCATGTGTCGGCTGATGTCACTGTCACGGATGGCGCAAGCGTAAAAGGCAATGTTCAAATTGCGGCGGAAAGAATTTACGGTGAAGTTCCCGCGCAACTTGTAATGGGTCACCCTATAGCAGGTTCTGAAAAAAGTGGTGTCACTGCAGCAAATCCAAATTTATATGAAAATCATCGTTGTGTTTTAACTCCGCTGCAAACCACAGGAGCCGATCATCTTGAGCGTGTAACACGCGTGTGGCAGGGTGTTGGTGCAGAAGTCCTCATGATGTCGGTTGAAGAGCATGATGAAGTTCTAGGTGCAACCAGCCATTTACCTCATGTAATTGCTTATTCGCTGGTTGATACCCTTGCACATGATATAGATAACCCCAATATATTTCGTTACGCCGCTGGTGGATTTCGCGACTTCACTCGTATTGCTTCCAGCGATCCGGTTATGTGGCACGACATAATGCGAGCTAATAAAACGGGCGTTTTACATGCGCTGGATTTATTTATTGCAAACTTGAATCGTTTGCGTACCAGTATTGAAATAGAAGATTCGCAATATATGCTGGATGTTTTTACCCGCGCAAAAAATGTGCGTGATGAATTCACTGCTAATTTAGCCAAGCAAAAAACGCCTGAAAAAAGCGTAGCTAAAAAAGATTAAATCAATTTTCTTTTACATTGGTAGCCTTTGTAATGTCTGACTATAAACTTACACATCTCAAACAACTCGAAGCAGAAAGTATTCACATTATTCGTGAAGTGGCTGCCGAGTTTGATAATCCCGTTATGCTTTATTCGGTGGGAAAAGATTCTGCCGTGATGATGCATCTCACCATGAAAGCTTTTCATCCTGGCAAACCACCATTTCCTTTGTTACATGTTGATACCACGTGGAAATTTCACGAAATGATTGAATTCCGCGATCAACGTATTAAGGATTTGGGTTGGGATTTGCTTGTGCATATCAATCAGGAAGGCGTTGATATGGGCATTAGTCCTTTTGTACATGGCAGTGCAAAACACACTGACATTATGAAAACCCAATCTCTTAAACAAGCGTTGAATAAATACGGTTTTGATGCTGCTTTCGGTGGTGCTCGTCGCGATGAAGAAAAATCGCGCGCGAAAGAGCGTGTGTATTCTTTCCGCGATAAAAATCATCGTTGGGACCCTAAAAATCAACGCCCGGAATTGTGGAATATTTATAACGGTCGAGTGGATAAAGGTGAAAGTATTCGTGTGTTCCCTTTATCTAACTGGACGGAATTAGATATTTGGCAATACATTCATTTGGAAAATATTCCAATCGTTCCATTGTACTTCGCTGCTAAACGTCCCGTTGTTGAGCGCGATGGCACCTTGATTATGGTTGATGATGACCGCATGCCGATCGGTCCGAACGATAAAGTCGAAGAAAAAATGGTTCGCTTCCGTACACTCGGTTGCTATCCATTGACGGGTGCTGTTGAATCGGAAGCGACTACGCTGCCGGAAATTATCCAGGAAATGTTGCTTACTACCACTTCCGAGCGTCAAGGTCGTGTAATTGATCACGATAGCTCAGGCTCAATGGAAAAGAAGAAACAAGAAGGTTATTTCTAATATAAATTGATTAAATAGGGAATCGTCATACTCGCGTAGCGGGGATCCAGCTGTTGAAAAAATCCCCTGCGATGATGATAAGCCAAAAATATTTACGATTGCACAAGAGACTATTATGAGTCATCAGTCAGATTTAATCGCAACAGATATCAACGAATATCTTGCGCAACACGAACAAAAAGAGCTGCTGCGTTTTTTAACCTGCGGTAGTGTGGATGATGGCAAGAGTACCCTGATTGGTCGCTTGCTTTACGATTCAAAAATGATTTACGAAGATCAGTTGGCTGCAGTGCAAGCTGACAGTACCAAACATGGCACTACTGGCGACACAGTTGATTTAGCCTTGTTAGTGGATGGTTTGCAAGCAGAGCGCGAGCAGGGCATTACCATTGATGTTGCCTATCGTTATTTCTCCACGACTAAACGTAAATTTATTATTGCGGATACTCCCGGTCATGAGCAGTACACACGTAACATGGCGACAGGTGCGTCAACCTGTGACCTCGCGATTATTTTGATCGATGCCCGTTATGGCGTTGTAACGCAAACTCGTCGTCACAGTTATATTGCCTCTTTACTTGGTATTAAACACATTGTTGTTGCTGTAAACAAAATGGATTTGCTGGATTTCAGTGAATCTGTATTTGAAAAAATTAAAGCAGATTATTTGGCATTTTCGAAAAAATTAGGAATGGAAAATGTTTTCTTTGTTCCTATTTCTGCATTAAATGGCGATAACGTCGTAAACCGCTCTGAAAGTTCTCCCTGGTACAAGCAAGAAACCTTAATGGAAATTTTGGAAAACGTACCCATCGCTGGCGATAAAAACTTTTCAGATTTCCGTTTGCCAGTACAGTATGTAAATCGCCCAAATTTAAATTTCCGTGGCTTCTGCGGTAATGTGGCTTCAGGAATTGTAAAAGTTGGTGACGCTATTAAGGCGTTGCCATCCGGTAAAACCAGTACTGTAAAATCTATCGTGACCTATGATGGCGATTTGCAGGAAGCGTTTGCAGGGCAAGCAGTCACATTAACCCTGGACACAGAAATTGATATCAGTCGTGGTGATGTGATCGTTTTAGCCAAAGATAACGTGCCTTTATCTAATCATGTTAAAGCGCATATCGTTTGGATGACTGAAAAAGCCTTGCAACCAAATTCAGAATATTTATTTAAATTTGCCAGCAAGACGGTAAGTGGCCAAGTTGAAGCGATTGATTATCGTATTGATGTAAATACGCAGGAGCATACGCAGGTTGGTCAATTGCAATTGAATGATATTGCAGTTGTTGATGTCTTATTGACTCAATCTGTAGTGGCGGACACTTACAAGGCTAATCGTGCTACGGGTGCGTTTATTGTGATTGATCGTCTAACAAATATTACCGTGGGTGCGGGTATGGTAAATCAACGCCTGGACGATAAAGCAACGAACGCTCAAACGAATTTCAGTGATTTTGAAATAGAATTGAATGCGCTAGTTCGAAAGCATTTCCCACACTGGGGTGCGGTAGATTTGAGACGGCTGACACAAAAATAGTGTTTTGCTATTTATAAAAGCCACCTATTAAGTAAGGTGGCTTTTTTATTTGTCGGTGTTGGTAGGTGTTCGTAAAAAGTATCGCCATTATCCTGGCTGTGTAGGATATATCGCACGCCAAATTGCGAATTTCTCCACTGTTCCATTTCGATGACTTTCAATAATATATTTCTACTCGCAGAAGGAAGTCGCGAGCTAATTTAATCTATAACTTACATGGAGTTTTTATGAAAAATATTTTATCTGCTTTCGTTATTGCTGCTGTTGCTTTTTCTTCATCTGTTTTCGCTGCCGATTCTCAAACTAATACTCCGGCTAAACCTGTAGCTACTGCAGCCGCTGCCAAACCAGCTGCAACTGCTTCGCAAGAATCCATCAATATCAATAGTGCAGACGCTCAAGCCTTAACCAAATTAAAAGGTGTTGGTGCAAAGAAGGCTGAAGCCATTGTTGCCTGGCGTAAAGCTAATGGTGGTTTTAAAAGTGTTGACCAACTAGCTGAAGTGAAAGGCATAGGCGCTAAAACCGTTGAAGCAAATCGCAAAATCATTCATATCTAAATTTGATTACTGACAGCTAAAGGATTTGGTTGTCATGGGTGTTTTTTGATCGTCAACGTAGAAATTGCGTGGAAGTGGATAACAAATGGACGTGTTATCTCGTTCTACTCGCACCACCAAGCATTAAGGTGCTGCGAATTTGCCTGAAGTTTGTTTTAATGGGAGCCTGGATTAATGATCTGGGCTTTTCCATTTCAAGCGAGGCATTCCATGGTAGACATTCAAGGCCCACGTATTATTGTGGCGATGGATTTTGATAACGCAGACGATTGTTTTTACATGGCTAAGCGTCTGTCTCCGCAATACTGTCGTTTAAAGGTGGGTAAAGAACTTTTCACAGCTTGTGGCCCTCGCGTTGTAGAGTATTTGATGCGCTTGGGTTTCGAAGTATTCCTCGATTTAAAATTCCACGATATTCCTAATACAGTTGCTAAGGCTGTTAAGGCCGCAGCGCAATTGGGTGTTTGGATGGTGAATGTCCATGCATCCGGTGGCCAGCGCATGATGATTGCTGCGCGCGAGATTCTTGAGCAGCACGCTCATCATCATAATGGCCACAAACCACTTCTTATAGGTGTAACTGTGCTAACCAGTTTGGAAGCAAATGACCTCCACGCAGTGGGCATAACAGAAGAACCTGAAGATCACGTGCTCCGACTTACCAAATTAGCGCAGCATTGCGGGCTTGACGGAGTAGTATGCTCAGCCCGTGAGGCCAATATATTGCGCACGCATTTTGGTAAGGACTTGTGTTTAGTGACACCTGGCATACGTTTGGATTCAAGCCCTGCGGACGACCAAAAACGCACCCTGACACCTCACGCAGCCATAGTAGCTGGCAGTAGTTATTTGGTTATAGGTCGTCCTATTACCAAGGCCCATGATCCTGTGGCTACTTGTAAAGCCATTATTCAATCAATCGCCTAAGGTTTTCTTTCTTGAATATTGATACTCGTAAAGTTGTAGTCATAGCTATTGACGGCCCAAGTGGGGCAGGTAAAGGTACCTTGAGTCAATTGGTCGCCCGACATTTGAAATATCACTTATTAGATAGTGGTGCGCTTTATCGCTTAGTTGCTTTGTCGGCACACAAATTGAATATCAATTTGAAAGACGAGGATGCAGTTACGGAGGTTGCTAGCAGGCTTCAGGTTAAGTTCGATGTAGACGGTGAATCCACTCGCATCATGTTAGTCGATGAAGATGTTACTCAGGCAATTCGTGATGAAAGCGTAAGTATGAATGCATCTGTTGTTGCTGCCTACCCAAAAGTCAGGGCTGCGCTTCTACAACGTCAGCGAGATTTTGCACAGGCACCGGGGTTGGTGGCCGATGGTCGCGATATGGGCACAACTGTGTTTCCAAACGCGCAAATTAAAATCTTTTTGACCGCAAGTGCTGAGGCTCGAGCAGAGCGCCGTTATAAACAGCTGGTAGAAAAAGGTATGGAAGTTGATATGGCAGAGTTGATCCGCGATATTAAAGCGCGCGATGATCGCGACACGCAAAGGGAGACGTCACCACTTAAGCCAGCCGATGATGCATTAGTGCTCGACAGCACATTAATGACAATTGATCAGGTGCTAAATGCTATTTTAAAGACCGTCCGTTAAATAGCGCACGATAAATTGACATCAAAATGGGTTATAAATAGTTGGAATAACCAGCGAGGCTTTCAGTTTAATTTTTTCAAACATACGGATGACTTTTAAATGAATTTAACATGTTTTAAAGCTTATGATATTCGAGGAAAATTGGGTAACGAGCTTAATGTAGACATTGTTTATCGTATCGGCCGCGCTTACGCGGTTTTTTTAAAACCAAAATCTGTGGTGGTCGGGGGCGATGTTCGCTTGACTAGCAGTGAATTAAAAACTGCGTTCAGCGAAGGTCTTCGTGATGAGGGTGTTGATGTCATTGATATTGGAATGTGTGGCACAGAAGAAATTTATTTTGCCACTAGCTATTTGAAAACTGATGGTGGTTGTGTAGTAACGGCGAGCCACAATCCAATTGATTATAACGGTTTAAAAATGGTTCGTGCGGGCTCACAACCCATAAGTGGCGACACAGGTTTAAACGAGATCAAACGCTTGGCAGAAGAGAATAAATTTGCGCTAGTTGATTCGGCAAAACGTGGCGCCTACCGTGAGCAAAGCACGTTAGATGCCTATGTCCAGCACCTGCTAAGTTATGTTGACGTAAGTAAATTAAAGCCGTTAAAACTAGTAGTGAATGCGGGTAATGGGGCTGCCGGTCATGTGATTGATGCGCTCGAAAAATATTTGCCGTTTAAATTTATTAAAATTCATCACGAGCCGGATGGTACTTTTCCAAACGGAATTCCAAATCCCTTATTGCACGAGAACCAACCCGTAACAAGCAAAGCGGTGCTGGAGCACGGTGCTGATATAGGCATTGCGTGGGATGGCGATTTTGATCGCTGTTTCCTGTTTGATGAATTGGGCCAATTTACAGAAGGCTATTATATTGTTGGTCTGTTAGCGGAATCTTTTTTAATAAAGAATCCTGGCTCAAATATTATTCACGATCCGCGTTTGACCTGGAACACGCAGGACATTGTCAAAAATGCTAATGGTAATGCGATCCAATCCAAAACGGGTCATGCTTTTATCAAAGAGCGCATGCGTTTGGAAGATGCGGTATACGGCGGTGAAATGAGTGCGCATCATTATTTTCGAGACTTCTTTTATTGCGACAGCGGAATGATTCCGTGGCTGTTGGTAGCCGAATTAATATGCCGTAAAAATCAACCGCTTTCATCTATGTTGGAAGACCGCATTGCGAAATTTCCCTCACCCGGTGAAATCAACAGGCATGTTGTCGATGCGAAATCAGCGATTGAAAAAGTATTTAATATTTATAGCCCTGATGCGTTAGTAATTGATAAGACTGATGGAATCAGCCTTGAATTTGAACAATGGCGATTTAATTTGCGCATGTCCAACACCGAGCCGGTTGTACGTTTAAATGTTGAAACTCGCGGTGATAAGAAATTGGTTGAAGAAAAAACCAAAGAAATATTGGCCTTATTAAATTAACTCAATAGTCATATATCCACTATATGTTGGATGTAAATTTTTAAGAATCATAATCAATACCCAAGGAAACAAAAATGCAAATTAAAAAAGCGGTTATCCCTGTTGCCGGTTTAGGTACACGTATGTTACCTGCAACAAAAGCCATCCCCAAAGAAATGTTGCCGGTGGTTGATAAGCCGCTCATTCAATATGTTATTGAAGAAGCTGCAGCAGCAGGTATTAAAGAAATTGTTTTGGTAACACACGCCAGTAAAAATGCTATTGAAAACCATTTTGATACCAGCTTCGAATTGGAAGCACAATTGGAATCACGATTGAAACGTTCTTTGCTTGAGGAAGTACGTTCTATTACACCGAAAGGTCTAACAGTGATTTCTGTTCGTCAAGCTGAAGCCAAAGGGCTCGGTCATGCAATTTTAGCAGCAAGATCGGTTGTTGGTGATGAACCTTTTGCAGTCCTGCTGCCTGATGTTTTGATTGATAACGCAGAAGCTAATCTTAGACAAGACAATTTGGCGGGTATGAGCAAGCGCTTCCATGAGACTGGCTTCAGCCAAATTCTCGTTGAAGAAGTTCCTCATGACCAAGTGCAAAATTACGGTGTGGTAGATTGCTCTGGCGTGCAAATTGCAGCGGGTAAAACAGCGCCTATAAAAGGAATGGTTGAGAAGCCAGCTCAGGATGAAGCACCATCGAATATGGCAATTGTTGGTCGTTACGTGTTGTCCAAAAAGGTGTGGGAGCTTCTCGCAACGACTCAACCTGGTGCAGGTGGCGAAATTCAATTAACAGATGCGTTGGATGCATTGTTAAGTTTGGAAACGCTTGAAGCTTATCAATTAATTGGTCGCAGTCATGATTGCGGTACAAAATTAGGTTACTTGAAAGCAAATGTAATTTACGGTGTACGTCACAAAAGTGTCGGCGCGGACTTCGAAGCTTTCTTAAAAGATCAATATGCGAAATAAGTGTGTTTAATTCCGCTAAACGACCTGCTTGCATAGGGAATAGCTCGCAGATTTTTTTCAAAATTCGGAGAAGAACATGATTATTCCCGTCATTCTTGCCGGTGGTTCCGGCTCTCGCTTGTGGCCATTGTCACGGCAGCATTATCCCAAACAATTACTGAAATTATTTGGCGATAAAACAATGTTACAACAGACTATTTTACGTTTAACCGGACTGCCAGAACTGGGAGCGCCTATAGTAGTTTGCAATGTAGAACACCGCTTTATGGTTGCAGAGCAATTGAATGAAATTGGTTTTTCAAATGCTGCCATTATTCTTGAGCCTTTAGCTCGCAATACCGCACCGGCATTGGCATTGGCTGCATTACATGCGAAAGAAACTGATCCAAATTCCACATTGCTTGTGTTATCTGCAGATCACATGATCAAAAATGTGGAAGAATTTCAGCGTGTAGTAAAAGTTGCCGCGCGCGCAGCTTCTGAAAACTGTCTGGTTACTTTTGGTGTTCATCCTACTCATCCTGAAACAGGATACGGATATATTAAAACTGACAAAGGCAGCAACTCTGCAGAGGCTTACTCTGTTCAACAATTTGTTGAGAAACCAGATTTAGAAACTGCGCAAAGTTATTTGGATGCTGGCTGTTATTACTGGAACAGTGGAATGTTTGTATTTAAAACAAACATCTTTTTGAAAGAATTACAAGTTCATAGTCCTGATGTTATTACTACTGCCGATAAAGCTCGGGCACTAGCAGTAAAAGATTTAGATTTTATCCGTGTTGATAAAGACTCGTTTGCGTTGGCTCCCAATATATCCATTGACTATGCGCTTATGGAGAAAAGTGACAAGGTTGTATGTGTTCCGCTAAATGCGGGTTGGAGTGATGTTGGGGATTGGAAATCTTTCTCGGATGTTTCTCAAAAAGATGAAGCTGGAAATAGTTTTATTGGCGATAGCATTGATGTTGGTTCGACAAACACTTTGGTGTTTTCACAACACAAATTAGTTGCCACTCTGGGAGTTAATAATTTAATGATTATTAACACGCCAGATGCGGTATTGATTGCAGATAAATCGCAAGCGCAGCAAGTTAAATCCATTATCTCTCGCATTGAAAAACAAACACGCACCGAACATCTCCAGCATCGCGAAGTGTATCGCCCATGGGGTTGTTACGATGCAATTGATGACGGTGATCGTTATCAAGTCAATCGTATTCGTGTAAAGCCTGGCGCAAGTTTGTCATTACAAGTACACCACCATCGCGCAGAGCATTGGATTGTTGTTAAAGGCACAGCCTTGGTGCAGAAAGGCGATGAAGTGATGCTTCTTTCTGAAAATGAATCCACTTATATTCCAGTGGGAACCAAGCATCGCTTATCAAATCCTGGAAAAATTCCGCTTGAAATTGTTGAGGTGCAATCAGGACCTTATTTGGAAGACGACGACGTAATTCGTTATGAAGACAGCTATGGGCGCTCTTAAGTTTTCGGATTTATCTTTTATTACTCGTAGGGAGTGATCTATGAAAGTTACCGTATTCGGTACAGGTTATGTCGGCTTGGTAACAGGCACATGTTTGGCAGATGTAGGGCACGATGTGCTGTGTGTTGATATCGATCAGAAAAAAGTCGATAACTTGAAAAATGGGATAGTCCCTATTTTTGAACCTGGATTGGATGCCATTGTTAAGCAGTCTGTACAAAATGGTTTGCTTAATTTTACAACCAATATGGACGAAGCTGTTGCTCACGGCGAGCTTCAATTTATCGCAGTAGGTACTCCTTCCGGTGAAGACGGTTCCGCTGATTTGCAATATGTTGTGGCGGTTGCGAAAACTATCGGCCAGCGAATGAAGACCTACAAAGTTGTCGTCAACAAATCAACAGTGCCTATTGGTACGGCTGAAAAAGTTAATGATGCCTTGGCATTGGAGCTTGGTGCTCGTGGTGTAAATATTCCTTATGACGTAGTTTCAAATCCTGAGTTCTTGAAAGAGGGGGCAGCGATAAATGATTTTATGAAACCGGATCGTATTATTGTAGGAACTAACAGCGAAAAAGCTGAGAAGTTGTTGCGCGAATTATATGCCCCTTTTAATCGCAGCCATGACCGCATGATTTTTATGGATGTGAGATCTGCCGAATTAACCAAGTATGCGGCCAACGCTATGCTCGCCACCAAAATCAGTTTCATTAACGAGATGGCAAATCTCGCAGAGAAGCTCGGTGCTGACATTGAGCAGGTTCGTAATGGCATAGGTGCTGATCCGCGGATTGGATATCAATTTATTTATCCTGGTTGTGGTTACGGTGGTTCGTGCTTCCCTAAAGACGTAAAAGCGCTTATTAACATCGCCAAGAATGTTGATTATCAGGCAAATCTTATGGAGGCTGTGGACAAAGTTAATCAGGTGCAAAAAAACAAACTGTTTAATTATGTCACCAAACATTTTGGTGGAAATCTTAAGGGTAAAACCTTCGCGATTTGGGGATTGGCTTTCAAGCCTAACACCGATGATATGCGTGAAGCACCAAGTCGTGTATTGATTGAAGCTCTGTGGGCTGCAGGAGCCAAGGTCCAGGCATACGATCCAGTTGCTATGGATGAAACCCAGCATATTTACGGTTTGCGAGAAGATCTTAAATTGGTTGGTACAAAAGAAGCGGCGCTGGAAAAAGCAGATGCCCTGATCATTTGTACTGAATGGAAAACCTTCCGTGCGCCAAATTTTGAATTGATCAAGAATACTTTAGTTAATCCCGTGGTATTCGACGGTCGTAATCTTTACGAGCCTGAGCGTATGCTCGACCATGGCTTTGATTACTACGGTGTTGGCCGTGGAAAAAGCGTGCAAGTGTTTTAATTTTCTATTCAATATGGCGATTCGCAAGGGTCGCCATTGCTTTTATGTCGCATGGATCTTCGCTTTTTGTCCTTTCCCAAAACTCTCCTTTTTGTCGTCCTGTAAACCCCCGCCCCCGCCCATAACTTCTTGAAAAATTAGGCCGATTCTGTTAGTGTGCGGCACCTCTTCCGAACCCCCCGGGATTTTTGAAGACTAGAGGGCTAGCATCCTGCCAGAGGAAGCCTTCGCTCCTATTAATTTGACCCGCTTACTGGCTCGCGGGATGACATAGCTAGCCTGTGTCTCTTTGAAGGTATCACCATGAGTATGACTGAAAGTTTTGCTGAGTTATTTGAAGAGAGTTTAAAGACCGTTGATATGGTGCCAGGTACCATCGTAACTGGTGTAGTTATCGATATCGATAAGGACTGGGTGACTGTTCACGCCGGCCTGAAATCAGAGGGTGTAATCCCTGCAGAACAATTCCGTAACGAATTGGGTGAGTTGAATCTCCAAATCGGCGACGAAGTACAAGTAGCGCTGGAAAGCGTGGAAGACGGTTTCGGTGAAACCAAACTGTCTCGTGAAAAAGCCAAGCGTTCAGAGGCTTGGAAAGTTCTTGAAGCTGCACACGTTGCAGAAGAAGTTATTAAAGGCGTTATTAACGGTAAGGTTAAAGGTGGTTTCACCGTTGACGTTGCTAGCATTCGCGCCTTCCTTCCAGGTTCGTTGGTTGATGTTCGCCCAGTGCGCGATACTGCCCACCTTGAAGGCAAAGAGCTTGAATTCAAAGTTATCAAGTTAGATCAAAAACGCAATAACGTAGTTGTTTCTCGTCGTGCCGTGTTGGAGCAATCTAACTCTGCTGAGCGTGATCAATTGTTGGCTACCTTGCAAGAAGGTCAAGCTGTTAAAGGTATCGTTAAAAATCTTACTGACTACGGTGCTTTCGTTGACTTGGGTGGCGTAGATGGCTTGCTTCACATCACCGATATGGCTTGGAAGCGTATTAAGCACCCAGGTGAGATCGTAGAAGTTGGTCAAGAGATCGACGTTAAAGTATTGAAGTTTGATCGCGATCGTAACCGTGTATCTTTAGGCTTGAAACAACTCGGTGAAGATCCATGGATCCAAATCACCAAGCGTTATCCAGAAGGTGCTCGCGTTAAAGCGAAAGTCACCAACCTCACTGACTACGGCTGTTTCGCTGAGTTGGAAGAGGGCGTTGAAGGCTTGATCCACGTTTCTGAAATGGATTGGACCAACAAAAATATTCATCCTTCAAAAGTTGTTCAATTGGGCGACGAAATTGAAGTTATGGTATTGGATATCGACGAAGAGCGTCGTCGTATCTCTCTCGGCCTGAAACAATGTCAAGAGAACCCATGGGATGCATTTGCTCGTACTTGCGCTAAAGGCGACAAAATCAGCGGTAAAATCAAATCAATCACTGACTTCGGTATCTTCATTGGTCTGGACGGTGGTATTGATGGTTTGGTTCACTTGTCTGACATTTCCTGGCACGAAGCTGGTGAAGAAGCCGTTCGTAAATACAAGAAAGGCGATGAGTTGGAAACCGTTGTGTTGGCAATCGACCCAGAGCGTGAGCGCATTTCTTTAGGTATCAAACAACTTGAAGCTGATCCATTCTCAGAATACGTTTCTGTGAACGATAAAGGCGCTGTTGTTAAAGGTATCGTTAAAGAAGTAGAAGCTAAGGCTGCAACTATAACTTTGGCTCCAGATGTAGAAGCAGTATTGAAAGCGTCTGAATTGAGCCGTGAGAAAGTTGAAGATGTTCGCAACTTGTTGAAAGTTGGTGACGAAGTTGAGGCTAAGATCATTGCAGTAGATCGCAAAAATCGTGGTATCAGCTTGTCTGTGAAATCCAAAGATGTTGAAGAAGAAAAATCAGCATTGAAAGAGCACAGCACCAAGCAAACTGAACAAGCTGCCCCAGCTACAACCTTGGGCGACTTGATCAAAGCGCAAATGCAAAATAAAGAATAATTTTGCTAAACAACGGCTAGAATATATCTAGCCGTTGTTTTTTTAGTTTTTAAATCAGTGTAAATTTAATCAAGTTCATAGCGATTTAAATACTGTCTATAAAGTTCTACTGTTTTCTAAGGATTTAAAAAAAGGACTGCAGAAAATTTTGCTTGCCACTAACTAACCAGAGTATGGGTCATGACAAAATCTGAACTTATTGAATATATTTCTGAAAAGCAGAATCAATTACCCGTAAAAGACGTTGAGCTTGCAGTTAAGCTGCTACTTGATTACATGTCAGATATTTTGGCCGCAGGTGAGCGTATCGAAATTCGCGGCTTTGGAAGTTTCTCGCTTCATTACCGCGCACCTCGTACAGGCCGCAATCCAAAAACTGGTGAATCGGTCGTTCTTGAAGGAAAATATGTTCCTCACTTCAA
>CBHTVU010000083.1:0-16165 GCA_966096785.1 uncultured Gammaproteobacteria bacterium
TTGTCAAATCATTGTTGAGCTTGCTGGTTTTTACACGACCGCGTAAATCATAAGTAAAAATTTGATGTACACCATTCGCATTAATAACATCTAGTACTCGACCATTCGCATCGTAAGAAACATATTGCGTAACTTGACCTAAGGCATTAGTAATTTTTTTGAGATCGCCTTTTTTCCAATCTGTACCATCAGCTGAATAATATTCGTATTGTGACTCGACAGTGTTGGTCAAAATATTTTGCTGAGTGACAACCGTTAAAGGTTTGCCCAATTCATTGTAAGTATATCGCCATTCACGCTTGGGAATGGTTGAATCTAGTGTTGCATTCAAACCACTAGCTCCGTTTATATCTGTTGTTGCCTGCTCAACTTTTTTACAGATCAAGGGTGCGGTAACGTTGTAAGGAGAACAACTTGCAATACCTCCCAAGAGCGGATCGGGTTGGCCGTTGTAAATAATAGTGGTAATTTTTTTCGGTTCAGCAATTTTCCTTTTTAGACGCACGCTACCGTACCAATCTGTACTGATTTTGCGAGCCCCAGTTGGCAATAAGGCTCCATCAGCGACAACACTCGTACATGATGTTTCATTCGTCAGACCTTCAACCACCACCTTTTGTAAATTACGGGTAGTATCGTAGTCGTAACAACTACGAGAACCATTAAAATCATCTACATTCTTTACATTACCATTTACATCGTAACCAATAGCATTACTACTAGCACTACAACCACTACCACCAGGTTGAGAAATTGATGTTTGTTGATTAACTCCTAGAATCTTTGTCGAGCCGTAATCACGATTAGAGCCTAGTGGATCGGTCACACGAGTTGTGCTTGCGGTTAAATAATTAAAGCTGAACTTTTCCACTCCTCCCACGTGCTCAGCACTAATCGCCTTTCCATCGCATTGATATTTAATATCAGCAAAACGTACACCATTTTCGTCAGAAAAACCGGTCATTTTTTTCACAAAAATTGCTGTATTACTGGAACATGCAACACCATTATTGATATTGGCAGACTCGTTATAAAAATATTTTTTTATATGGTTGTCCGGATAAGTAACTGAAATAAGATTATTGAAATCATCATACGCATATAAATAATTTCCCCCCAAAGGATCGATCATTTTGACCATTTGCGCCTTGGAATTGTAAGTAAATTGCAATTGGCGACCAGATTGGTCCGCCATACTAAGCAACATACCTGGACGGGGAGCAATTGTAGATGGGGTGCTGCTATCAGAATATGTGTAGAGAATGATTTTATTCTCTGCAGATACGCTGCGGACTAGTTTTCCACTTACGTCATAAATGTTCTTTGAATTATCTGAACGTGTAATAACCCATTCAATCTGGCCTTTGATGTTAGTGGTTTTTTCGAGACTTTCATTAACACCGGCATTGGGTGTTATCGCACCATTAGTAGTTATAAATTCTGTTGATCTACCATCAGGTGAATTCATCCCGAAATAATCATTTGATATGCTTTGGTAGCGAAAACAAAACGGAATTCTTTTACGCTCAGGTGTATTTTCTGTGTACCAAGAGGCATAACAGGCGGAAAATATCGCTGTTGCCTCATTAGTAATAAGATTTGAATTTACTATTGACGAAAGCACAGCGGTAGAACTGCGATAGGTGCGTGTAAATTTCAACACTCCATCTGCACTAGTGTAATCTGTATCTACTTGAACTTCTTCACCGGTAGAAGGAAATATAGGGTCTCCGATTGCATGGCAATTTTTAGGTGGTTCATCTTTGGGAATTGTATACATTTAAATTCTCGCGCCTTGGAAGTTTGATCTACCGTTGTATCTGTGAGAATAAATCTATATTCGGAATCACCCTGCTTAACAACATCCTCAGGACACAAAGGTGCAGGTGCAGTTACAACTGGGCCGCCATCCGCGGTGAAGGTACATTCACCATAAGCGCAGGTGGTAGAGTCAGATGCGTACATCGAAGGCGTTCCGTTATAGGATTGGTAATAATCAGGGCGAAACACGTGTAGATTAGAAGCGCTTCGCGAATATGTCTGCCCTCCAATAATCGTGTTGTAATTGAATTTGGCTGATGCCGCTGCAAAAGCCTCAGCTGCGGACGAAAATTCACCATCAGCTCCGGATGCAACAAAAACAATTTTTGGTGCTACAACCTGTACTGTCGAATTAAAATCAACCGCCTTAACAAGCGATATGTTTCCAAGGCAACATAAAAACCAAATGCACGTGAATAAACTCTTTAGACTATATTGGTCAAAGCTCGATTTCTTTCCTAACATTTTACTCTCCATAAAAATAACAGCGAAAATTTTATTAAAACAAAATTACTCGACAAACAGAATAAATATTTATATAAAAACAATCAGGACCTTAATTAAAATAAAACCATATCTTAAAATACAGCTGTTGTTAAATGTTTATTAGTTTGGGAAAGTAAATACCCGTGAAATTTAAAAAAAAGAATCAGCATTTAATAGGATGGAAGCAAAAGCTCCGTTGCTCATGATGATCATCCTGATAGGGAAGGTTTTAGATGAGGAAAATTTATCAAACTTTTCAAATACTGGCAAGAAGCATCAGTATAAGTTGTAGCCAGTTTCACATTCGACGAAGCATGCAAAAAAAGCGGAAAGTTAATTCACGCCTAAAAAATAATGGCGCATCTCGAACTGCTTTGAATGCGCCATATAAATTACTACAATATTTTTTACACAGATTTAAGGATTTTGTCCTTTATTCAAAACCCCCGCATAAATCTCCTCATAACGCTCCGCACTTTTTTCCCAGGAAAAATCCTGACTCATGGCGTTTTGTTGCATTTTTTTCCATACTGCTGGTTGTTGGTAGCACGACAACGCGCGTTTGATAGTTGCGTGCAAGTCTTCAGCAGTGGGGGAGTGGAATACAAAACCGTTTCCGTCGTTACCAATATCATCGAAAGGTTTTTCGATGACGGTATCACGCAAACCGCCGACTGCATTCACTATAGGTAAAGTACCGTAACGCAGGCTGTACATTTGATTTAAGCCGCAGGGTTCGAAAAGGGAAGGCATTAAAAATAAATCTGCACTTGCTTCAATTTGATGCGCAAAGCTTTCGTTGTAGCCGATGGTGACGGAAACTTTATCGGGATGTTGCGCCGCAATATTTTTTAGCGCCTGCTCATAACTTGCAAAACCGCTTCCTAAAATAACAAGCTGACAATCAAGCGTTAACAATTCGTTCATTTGATTTAATATTAAATCCACGCCTTTTTGCTCAACTAATCTGCCGATAAAGCCAAGCATGGGAATAGATTTATCCATCGGCAGGCCCAATTGTGCTTGCAATGCGGTTTTGTTGTTAACTTTTTGATTCACCGTGCGACGATGATAATTGTGAGTAATTAATTTATCAGAGCCGGGATTCCATTCTTCTACATCTATACCATTTAATACGCCCGTTAAATCTTTGCTGCGAGCACGCAAGAGACCATCTAAACCGCAGCCAAATTCCATGGTTTGAATTTCTTGCGCGTAACTTTGGCTAACGGTTGTAATGGCATCTGCAAAAGCGAGGCCGCCTTTTATAAAAGACATTTGCCCGTAAAATTCAATGCGCTCGTGGTGCCAAAGATAATCCGGTAAATTTAATTCCGTGAAAATATTGTAGGAAAATAAACCGCGATAGGCCAAGTTGTGAATGGTAAAAACTGTCGCAGGTCGTTTTTCAGAAGGTGAAAGCAGGGCGGGGATTAACCCAGTTTGCCAATCGTTACAATGGACAATATCGGGCTGCCAATCCAAACCTGCTTTATTTAATGCTATAGCTTCGCCCACTTTTGCAAAAAGAAAAAACCGCCAGTGGTTATCATTCCAGTCATTGCCATCGGGTCCGCAATAGGGATTTCCCTCGCGCTCAGAAAATTGCGGAATATCAACCAATAAAACCCTAACAAGCGAACCGGGCAGGCGCGTTTGCCATAGAGTTATTATTTGCTCATTAACGACAAGCTCACCAACTTTTTTTAATCCTGCAGTTTTCGCTTTTACTAATACGCTGGCATAAGCTGGCAATAAAATTTTTATATCGTGACCACGTTTTAAAAGCGCGCGCGGTAAGCTGGACGCAACATCTGCCAGCCCACCTGTTTTAATTAACGGATGAGCCTCGCTCGTTGCAAATAATATTTTCTGCATATTAAAAATCCTGTTTAAAATCTCGCTGGCTCTTTAATTAATTGTAGTCACACTTCAACAGCAGGGCTCCGAGAGGCGGAAGTGTTAATTGCATGGATTGCGCATGCCCCATCCAGCTAACAGGTTCAGTTGGTATATGTGCGGCGTTACCTTTGTTGCTGCCGGAATAATATGCGGAATCAGAATTGAAAATTTCGTGGTAAACGCCTGCCACAGGTACACCGAGGCGATAATTTTCACGCAGAGCAGGCGTGAAATTTAAAACAACCAGGGTGAAGCCGTTGCTGCCCTTACGCAAATAACTGATGACGGATTGCGTTGAGTCATGGCAGTCAACCCACTCGAAACCCTCGTGATGGAAACTGCGCTCATAAAGAGACGGCAAGGTGGTATAGAGTTTATTGAGATCCCTAACCAAGGTTTGCAAACCCAAATGCCGATTTTCCTGGTATTCGCCAGTTTCCAGTAAATGCCAATCCAGTGAGCGGTTGTGAGCCCATTCGCTCCATTGGCCAAACTCGCTGCCCATAAATAATAATTTTGATCCGGGGTAGGTGTAGAGATAGGTGTAAAGCAAACGCAAGTTCGCAAATTTTTGCCAATCATCCCCAGGCATTTTTCCAATCATGCTGCCTTTGCCATGAACAACTTCATCGTGGGAAAAAGGTAACTGAAAGTTCTCGGTGAATGCGTACACCATGCCGAAAGTTAATTGATTGTGATGATACTGGCGGAAGATAGGATCTTTGCTCATGTATTCGAGCGTGTCATGCATCCAACCCATATTCCACTTCATGGAAAAACCGAGCCCACCCACCCAGGTAGGGCGGGTAACTTGCGGCCAGGCCGTAGATTCTTCTGCAACGACTATGGCGCCAGGACATTGCCCATGACACAGCACGTTAAGCTGACCCAGAAAGGCCATGGCCTCAAGGTTTTCATTGCCACCATAAATATTGGGTATCCATTCGCCGTGGTTGCGTGAATAATCCAAATGCAACATAGAGGCAACAGCATCAACACGCAGGCCATCAATATGAAATTCCTTCAACCAGAAGAGTGCGTTGGCCAATAGGAAATTACGCACCTCATTGCGGCTGTAGTTATAGATCAGGGTTCCCCAGTCTCGGTGTTCGCCTAATCGTGGGTCTTCATGCTCGTAAAGCGCCGTACCATCAAAGCGTGCGAGGGCGTGCGCGTCCTTAGGGAAATGCGCTGGAACCCAATCAAGGATGATGCCTATACCGGCTTGATGAAGATGATTAACAAAATAACGAAACTCATCGGGTGAGCCGAAACGGCTGGTGGGCGCATAATAGCCCGTTGTCTGGTAACCCCAGGAATCGTCTAGCGGATGCTCTGTCACAGGCATGATTTCAATATGGGTGAAACCCATGTATTTCACGTAGTCCGTTAGCTGATGGGCTAAATCACGGTAATTAAGGAAGCTGTTGCCATCTCCACGGCGCCAGGAACCTAAATGAACTTCATAAACAGACATGGGCGAATGCTGCCAATCCCACGTAGCGCGAGCACTCATCCAGGATGAATCCTCCCACGCAAATGTGCTGGGCGCTGCAACTATGGACGAGGTTTTGGGGCGTTGTTCAAATGCTTGTCCGTAGGGATCGGTTTTCAGGAAAACCTGATGGTTATGGCGACTGCGAATTTCGAATTTGTAGTTAGTGCCCGCTGCCACACCGGGAATAAAAATTTCCCACAATCCGCTCGCGCCGCGCACGCGCATAGGGTGGTGGCGTCCGTCCCAATCGTTAAAATCCCCGACGACACTGACGCGCTCGGCACCGGGAGCCCAGGTTGCAAATAAAACACCTTCTATACCATTCACTGTTTTTGGATGTGCACCCAGCACGCGAAATATTTCCCAATGCTGCCCTTCGCCGAACAGGTATATATCCAGCTCGCCCACTTGTGGTGCAAAACTGTAAGGATCAAATTCCTTATGAGGCTGATTATGTCGATCCGTCCACTCAATTTGATAATGCCCCGGTACCTGTGAACTTAGACCATACCACTCAAAAAAGTCTGTGCCTTCAATTCGATCAATAGCTACAGCGACGCCATTAGCATGCAAAGATGCCCTGGTTGCACCTGGCAAAAATACGCGAATGCAGGTGTCTGCGTGCGGTGTAGGAATGGCTAATGGATGCCTGCCGAGAACTTCAAAGGGGTCATGGTGGCTAGCAGAGATAATACGGAGGAGTTCATTGGATAAACCTTGTGCTTGTTTGGCACTGAGCATGAAAAATATCCTGTTCGTAATGGAAATTTCTGGTCAAAAAATGACTGAATTCCGGGTTTTTATTAATGCCGTGAAAAATGGCGTGTAAGCTTATAGACGAGAGCCTTGTATTTGGATTTACTCCGGCCTGCAAAATTCACATTTACACCAAAGCGTAATACGTCGCTGATAAAGTGATGCAATGCTATTACACAACCGAGTGTAAAAAATTCTCTCAACTAAAATAATTGCAGATTCGATGCCAGCATTGAGTCTACACTTGTATTGCTTTGTTAAGGCAACTTTAATTGAATTTTAAACTCGAAATCTGTATAAATTTTTCTATTGGCATTGATATTGCTATTTTCTAAAAAAGAGAAAACTTTTTGTTCTCACGTCCCTAATCCTTAAATAAGAAGAAAGGAGTTTCAATGAATCAAAACCAGACTTCTGGTCGCTTCGTAAGCCGCCTGACACAGAAAACTCTTGCCGTGATTCTCGCAGGAGGGCGCGGGTCACGCCTTCATCAATTAACAAATTGGCGAGCTAAACCGGCGGTACATTTTGGCGGAAAATTTCGCATTATCGATTTTCCCCTTTCGAATTGCGTTAACTCCGGTATTCGTCGTATCAGTGTATTAACCCAATACAAATCGCATTCACTTGATCGCCATATACAACGCGGCTGGGGATTTCTTGGAGGAGAACTGGGTGAATTTGTTGAGTTACTTCCGGCGCAACAACGGTTGGATGAATCCTGGTATGTAGGTACAGCAGATGCTGTGCTACAAAATCTCGATATTATTCGTCGTCACAATCCAGAATACGTTTTAATTCTCGCTGGTGATCATATTTATAAAATGGATTACGGCACCATGATTGCGGCGCACGTCGAACGTGGTGCTGATATTACGGTTGGATGCATTGAGGTTCCGCTGGAGATAGCCAGCTCGTTCGGCGTGATGGATATCGACAAAGACAATCGCGTTATTCGTTTTACCGAAAAACCGAAACATCCTGAACCATCACCTGGAAAAACAGACAAGGCCCTGGCGTCTATGGGCATCTACGTTTTCAGCACTAAAGTATTATTCAGTGAACTTTTAAAGGATCAAAAAAATCCGGACTCGGAACACGACTTTGGTAAAAATATCATTCCGGAAATGATTAAAACCCATCGTGTCAATGCATTTCCATTTCGCGATCCTATTAATGGTGGTGACGGTTATTGGCGCGATGTAGGGACTGTGGATGCGTTATGGGAAGCAAACCTTGAATTGACTTCAGTCATTCCCGAATTGGATTTGTACGATGCCGAGTGGCCAATTTGGACTCATCAAGAGCAAGTGGCACCCGCAAAATTTGTATTCGATGATGAAGGTCGGCGTGGTTATGCAGTTGATTCATTAATTGCTGGCGGCTGCATAGTGTCCGGCTCTGTTGTTAAACACTCATTACTCTTCCCCCGCGTGCGCGTGCATTCCTATTGTGATATTGAAGACTCTGTACTTTTCCCCAGTGTCGAAGTAGGTCGTAACTGCAAGATTCGCAAAGCACTTATTGATCGTCGTTGTAAAATTCCCGAAGGAACCATTATTGGTTTCGATGAAGAGGCAGACCGTAAACGCTTTTTCGTTTCACCCAAAGGCGTTGTGTTGGTAACACCGGAAATGTTGAGCGAGGATAATCCGCATGCCTTTTAACGGCAAAATGAAAGTTGTTTTCCTCTGGCATATGCACCAGCCAGATTATCGCAACATAATGACGGGCGAATATTATTTCCCCTGGACTTATCTTCACGCCTTAAAAGATTATGTGGATATGGTTGCGCATCTGGAAGCGCAACCAAAAGCACGCGCCGTATTTAACTTTGCGCCGATTTTGCTGGAACAGTTAGATGATTATGCGCAGCAAATTGCGAATTATTTTTCAAAAAATGAAACCATAAAAGATTCGGTATTGGCGTCATTAGTTGATCCAACATTACCGGTTGCAGGCGGCCCCGAATTTATTTTACTTGCTAAAAAATATTTGCGCGCAAATCGTCAGCGCATGATTGAACGCTTTCCTATTTACAAAGAGCTCGCTGATATAGCGGAAGAATTAACGGAAACATCAAGCATCGCCAAATACCTTAACGAGCAATTTTTAATTGATTTGGGTTTTTGGTATCACTTAAGCTGGATGTCAGAAACCTTGCGCCGGGGCGATTACCGTGTGCAGGCCTGGCAAAATAAAGGCCGTGGTTTTAGCTGGCAAGATCGTCTGGACCTCGTTAAATTAATTGGCGAAGAAATTAGTTCAATTGCACCACGCTACAAGGCACTTTATGACACCGGTCAGATTGAATTATGTATGAGCCCTTATGCGCACCCTATAGTTCCGTTATTGCTCGATATTAATTCTGCACGCCAGGCGTGGCCAGACGTTACTCTGCCGATTGCCACCAGTTATGCGGGTGGTGAAGCGCGATCAAAATGGCATCTCAAACATGGCATCAAAACATTTGAGCAACATTTTGGTCACAAGCCGCGTGGAATTTGGCCGTCTGAAGGAAGTGTTAGCGACGACAGTTTAAAATTATTTCATGAAGCGGGATTTGAGTGGGCCGCCACCGGTGATTCAGTATTGCACAATAGTTTGCGCCATGCCGACAACAAAACTATTGCAGACGATTTAGCAGAACGTAAGGCATGTTTGCATCGCCCTTACAATTTTGCGGATCATAAAATTAATTGTTTTTTCCGCGATGACGGTTTGTCAGACCTTATAGGTTTTAAATACGCAACCTGGCATTCAGACGATGCTGTTGGCGATTTTATTAATCATTTAATCAATATCACCAATGCATGCGACAACCCGAAAAATTCTGTCATTTCAGTCATCATGGATGGTGAAAATGCGTGGGAATATTTTCCAGAAAATGCATACTACTTTTTAGAACAATTGTATCGACGCATTGGTGAGCATCCGCAGCTTGAACTAACAACCTACAGCGAATTACTGGATAAACAAAATCCTGAACCATTGGTCATGCCACACGTTGTTGCGGGTAGCTGGGTCTACGGGAATTTTTCTACCTGGATCGGCGATAAAGATAAAAACCGTGGTTGGGATATGTTGTGTGAAGCGAAATTAGCGACCGATCACGCATTGGCAACCACCAAATTTTCCAAGAATGATTTAGCGCAAATTGAAAAACAATTAGCGCTCTGTGAAGGCTCAGATTGGTTCTGGTGGTTCGGCGGATACAACCCGGCACAAAGCGTTAGTGATTTCGAATATTTGTATCGCCAGCATCTTAAAAATTTGTACCATTTGATTAAAGTACCTGAACCGGAATATTTAAATAACGTCATTAGTGTTGGTGGCGGAAATCCGGCGACCGGTGGTGTAATGCGGCAGGGTCACGAACAGTAAAAGATTTAGCTTCAGGATTTGAAAACTTAGCACTGCTGGGATGCCTTATTTTTTTCCTGAAATAATAGAAGGGTAGGTTAATGCCTAATCATGCGTTACAAGTTTCACCGCTCTTTCTTACTCGCCGCGCGGGTGTATTGCTTCACCCCACATCGCTACCCAACGCACATTCTTTTTCGCACGAAACACCTTGCCCACAAATGCATGGCACGCTAGGAAAGGATGCTTATTTATTTATTGATTTTTTAGCACAGACTGGCATAAGTGTGTGGCAGATGTTACCAACTACACCCACTCACGCAGATTTATCTCCCTATCAATCAGTGTCAGCGCACGCCGGAAATCCGGAATTAATTAGTATTGATTGGTTAATTCACCACGGTTGGGTAAATGCAAATAATGAGTGGAATAACCTCGAGCCAAGCAAAAATATTTTGCAGGCTATTCGCATGGAATGTGCAGACCAATTTTACAAGCGCACACAACAGGACCAGCAGCTACTCGAAAAATTAAATAAGTTTTGCAAGGAAAATAGTTATTGGTTGGATGACTTTGCATTGTTTATGGCGTTGCGTAAACATTATGAGCAGCGCTCATGGACGCATTGGCCAACAGCGTTAAAGAGGAGGCTTCCGGACCCCTTAGCCGAATATCGCGAATTTTTGGCGTCTGATATTTCCCTGTATGTTTTCGAACAATTTGTATTTGCAGAACAATGGCATGCATTGCGTGCTTATGCGAAAGAAAAAAATATTTTTCTATTCGGCGACATGCCTATTTTTGTTGCCCACGACAGCGCCGATGTGTGGGCAGCACAAGAATTTTTTAATTTGGATAAAGATGGAAATGCACTAACTGTGGCTGGCGTGCCACCGGATTATTTCTCTGAAACAGGACAGCACTGGGGCAATCCTCATTACAATTGGCAGGCAATGGAAGCCACCGGGTTCAGCTGGTGGATAGATCGTTTGCGAACCCAGCTCAATCAATTCGATTTAATTCGAATTGATCATTTCCGCGGCTTTGAAGCCTTCTGGGAAATTCCTGGAGATAGCCTGGATGCTCGCACCGGACAATGGGTAAAAGCCCCGGGAGATGCATTTCTGGCCGCTTGTTTTGAAGCCTTCCCCGGCTTGCCTCTAGTGGCAGAAAATCTTGGCTTAATTACAACGGAGGTCGAAGCCTTACGCCATAAATTTAATTTACCTGGCATGCTGGTCTTGCAATTTGCATTTGACGGCAACAGTAAAAATCCGCATCTACCACACCTGCATTCATTGAGTGACGTTGTTTATACCGGCACCCACGACAACGACACGACCCTAGGTTGGTATGAAGCCTTGAATCAGGAGCAGAAAAAAACGGTGAGAGATTATTTGTACGCCAGCGAACAAAAAATTAATTGGCTATTAATTGAATCTGCGCTGGCATCCGTTGCACCTTTGGCTATGATTCCATTGCAGGATTTTTTAGCACTTGATGGTGAGCATCGGATGAATATGCCAGGGACTACGGGAATCAACTGGATGTGGCAATTTAATTGGACACAATTTCCAGAAGGCTTGGCTGAAACGATTAAAACGAAGCTAAGCCGTTACGATCGTATAATTTAAAATTTTTTTGAAAATTAATAACTTGGCTTATTTATCTACTCTAACTTCTCAAGATTGTTTTAACGATTTAAAAATCTCACATTAAAACCTCCGGGAGGTCTCTATGGAACACAGATTGACAGAGCGAACCACCAGCGAGTTGAAAATTTTAATTTACAAACATAATCATCCCGTCGCTATAGGAAGAATTAGAAACGGAAGTCACAGCGGGGTATTTGTCGAAACCGATTTTTCAGATATTGATTGCGAACATCAATTGACCCTGGAGGTGCTGACAAAAAGCACTGTCACTAAATTACAACGCATCGAAATGCAGGCCCTTGTGATTTATAAAACTGCCAGGGGTTTTGGTGCAGAAGTAGATTTCGATAGTGGTTCCCATGCAGATATATTTTTGGAAATATTACAGGGTCCGCAGGTAAACATCCCAGACCAACAGCCTTACGCCAAGGCTGCAAATCACTAGCACGTCTACCAACTGTCTCATACAGGGCAACGACACGTTGCCTTGAGGTTATCCCTCGGTCTCTCACCCCACTTAGTCTAGCGAGCTAGTCCCGTCCTTAATCTCAGCTATTCCATCGACTCTGTTGATTTGGCGACCTAAATTACGCATTTAGAGCTTGAAACCACTGGCAATGCCTATTTTCGTCGCTAAAATCGTCTAAAATATGTGAATTGTTCTGTAATGATAATGAATTTCAAATGAAAAATAGACACGAAGGATATACAATGCCGTCCTTATTTTAAGATTCTATAAGGATTCCATCATGTTTAAACGTCACCTTGTTGCTTTAGTTGCCTCCGGAAGCCTGATCAGCGTCAGCAGCTTTGCGGACGAAAATTTGTTTGGTTATGTTAAAGGGTCTGAGGTTCTCCCCAAAGGCGCCGCCGAGGTTTATCAGGTAGTGACCCAACGTAGCGATAAAGGCACCGGGGATTACACTGCCTACAACACGACAACAGAGTTTGAATACGGCCTAAGTGATCGCTTTACTGTGGCGGGAGAACTTAAAGGGCAGTCCATAGATACCTCTGGCATTCTGATTGACGGCTATATGCCGGGCGACGAGAAATACGGTCTAAAATTTGCGGGCGCGGAAGTATCAGGAAAATACAATTTTTTGAGTCCTGCGCTGGACGATTTTGGTTTGTCGGCAATTGTTGGTTTGGAATATCTCACACTAGACCCGCATTCAGGCCGGGACAAAGATAGCATTAGTGTTTCATTGGACGTGCAATTGCAAAAGTACCTCATGGAAGGCCAACTCGTTTGGGTTGCAAACTTTGGTACAGAAGCAACTCGCGCAACGCGTAAAGCCATTTCCAATCTTCCAGAAAATTTTGAGTGGCCCACCGAAATGGAAGTAGAAATTGAATTTTCTGCCGGCACAGGTTTAAGTTATCGTTTCGCACCTAATTGGTATTTTGGTGTGGAGACAATTTATGAAACTGAGTATGAAACAGAAGTAGCCATGGAGCGCAACTCGGTATTTGCCGGGCCGTCTTTACATTATGGCGGTGAAAAATTCTGGCTAACCTTTACCTGGTTTGATCAAGTACGTGGTGGTGGAGAAACCTACGAAGGTCAACCGTCCGGGTTACATTTAATTGAAAAAACGGAACAGGAAGCGCGCTTTAAAGTAGGTTTTAATTTCTAATTTTTATTTGGCCACTATAAGTTGCCAACAGGTTTAGTATGCGTCATCTACCATTTTTTTTAACGCTCCCGGTTGCTGCGATTAGCTCCGCTGTTGTAGTTGCCAACGCCAGCGCTGAGGATTTTCTCAGTGTGCAACAAGCCCAACAGGTATTGTTTCCACAGGCGGATATTTTTTTAGAATCAGCCATCACTTTAAGTGAAGAGCAATTAAACGAAATAAAAAATATTTCCGGCATGCGGCAGCGACAAAACATTCAAAAAGCCTGGCGCGCTGAAGCGAAAGGTGAATTGCTCGGGTGGTTTTTGGTGGATGACGTCATAGGTAAACACGATTTCATTACCTATGCCACAGCAATTTCTGTTGGCGGGAAAGTAAATGGCATTGAGGTTCTAAGTTACCGTGAAACTCATGGTGGCCAGGTTCGCTTGCCGCAATGGCGTGCGAATTTTGTTGGCAAAACTCTTCAGGATAATTTTAAACTTGGTCAAGATGTTCCCAATATTAGTGGTGCAACTTTGTCGTGTCGCAACATAACGGACGGGGTAAAACGTTTGCTCGCTATTCATAAAATTGTTTTGAGCCAGCAGGAATCCGGAAAAAAATAAATGGCGCCTTTGCAGAAGCGGATGAAACCTCTCATGGGTTGTTTTGTAGAAATCGCTTTATCGCAATCATCTTCTTCACAAGCCGCCTTTAGTGCGGCTTTTTCGCGTCTGGAACATATTCAACGGTTACTTAGTTTTCATGATGTGTCGAGTGATTTGTCGAGACTGAATGCTGCCAAAGGCCAAGCTATTATTTGCCACCCTTTGAGCATCCAATGTTTACGCCTTGCTGTAGCCGTGATGCGAGCGAGTGAAGGGCGATTTAACTGCACCGTCGGCGCCGCGCTAACGCAAGATAAATTATTACCAGAACATAACTATCGCGATATTTACGGAGAAAAATTATTAAACTGTGGTAGCTGGAGAGATGTAGAGTTAACAACAAATAGCGTTCGTCTGGTACGCCCCGTACTTGTCACACTTGACGGAATTGCAAAAGGTTTTGCAATTGATTCCGCAATTAAAGAATTAAAGCGTTTCAATATCGCAGAAGGGTGGATTAACGCTGGTGGCGATATTCGTGTATTTGGTGACTTGGTTTTGCCTATAGCTGTGCGAGATCATCTTGGCCAGGAACACATACTTGGCGGGTTACAAAATGCGGCTATTGCAACATCTACCAGTGTCGCAACAACAGATTTTCCCGGAGTATTATTAGATGGATATGGTCAAAAATTACCTGCTATGACGAGCTCGGTCATGGCTCATAAAGCCTGGCGGGCTGATGCCCTAACGAAAGTTGCCGCTGCGACGCCAGTATCAGAGCGCGCTCATGTCCTGGCGAAACTTGGGGGGCGCTGGGTTTCTTTATAAGAACAACTTTTATAAATTACTGATTACTTTATTTACTTTAATGTTAACTATGAAAAAATCGCGAATATTTTTATGGATTATTCTGTTGTCCCTGGCAGGGACAGGAATAGCTCTGCATTTTTTGGCAGGTACTGCTGATGAGCTACCACATCCTCTTAACGGTTTATTCCGAAGCTTGCACGGCGCTGCATCCTTTCTTGCGTTATTTATATTCGGTTTCTTTTTTTCAGATCATGTTCAAAAGAAATGGACAAAATATAAATACAAATGGCGCACTAACTTGTTAGATGCTTACAGTCACTTCACAGTTTGGACTTTACTTATACTTAGCGGTTTACTGCTTTACTACCCGCAAGACCTGCTTGAGAATTTGGGTATAAATGTGGGCAATTTGCATTGGTATTTGGGAATAGGGCTACTATTTTTATTTCCTTTACATTTCTGGCGAAAATCTATGACGCGATTCTACGCTCGCAAGCAGTGGGAAAAATCTCTGGCAGTTAAAGAAAAATCAAATACTAATAATGTTGGATAGAATAGAGTTGTTATTGCCTGCCAATGACAGGCAATAACAATAAGTGAACGACCCTTATACTTTTCCTCCCCTCAGTAAACGGAGGATGATGGTGATTACGGCCAAGACGAGCAATACATGGATAAAACCACCTAAGGTGTATGAGCTCACCAACCCAACAAGCCAAAGTACAATAAGTATGACGGCGATAGTTTCTAACATAGTATTTTCCTCTTCGTTAACATAATTACAAAAAATTAATGGTTTTCTCAAATTTCGACCATAGCTTGGCGCCTGCCATCCTGAATGTAAGTGCGCTAACACACAGGAAATTCAAATCCATTTTCATTAGTTTTGGTCGTGTCGAGCTTTATCGTTCAGCGGATCAGCGTTATCAGAGAAGCTATAGTCCATATCAACTACCTGCTGAAAAACCCTGAGTTCAGTGATATTCGCTGGTTGTTCTATATCCCGAACCTCATAAATATATTTTCGCGCGTCTTCGTCACTAATTGACTCTGCGTCCGTTTGCACATCTATGGTGTCCGGTTGGTTATTAAAAATGTAACTAATGATAAAACGGCGTTGCTTCAGCATCACTTCTACCTCTATTCACAGCAAGTTGTAAGTGTGACCGAAATTCTCCAAGACCTTTGTTCGTCACTTAACCGAGAAAACTCTTTTCGTTTGATGTCGTGGAATAATACATACAAGAAAAATAATGTGAGACAAAACATTTTAATTTTAAAAATGGGTGCGTTGTCGAACGCTTGTGGAGAGTTTAACGAGGTAAATTTTTGTCACAAAAGGAAAGATCTCAAACTAATACCCAACAATTTCATTGGAGACCTATAAATGAAAACACAATATTATGCGAGCACCGCGAAAACCTCCGATTCGAATATTGACCGCCCAGCTGAACTGGACGAATTAAATTTTGAGGAAGATGATGAGCAATCATTCCAGGATCTTGTTCCCGAGTACGAATTTGAATTGATAGATGAGAATTTGCCGGATGAGACGGTAGATAATAAATCTACCGCTGACGATCTCACGCCTGAAAATTTAATTCCGGAGGATGGTTCAAGATCACCACATGAACCTGGTGG
>CBHTVU010000084.1:0-16045 GCA_966096785.1 uncultured Gammaproteobacteria bacterium
CTTACGGCATTTCGAAGCGTCGTGTGACTTTAAGTACATCTGGTGTTGTGCCGCAACTCGATCGTCTCAGCCAATATACCGATGCATGTCTTGCTATATCACTGCATGCACCTAATGATGAATTACGTAACGAGTTGGTACCTATTAATCGTAAGTATCCGATTGCAATGTTGCTGGATTCCGCACAGCGCTACATTGCTGATATGCCTGATAATCACAGAAAAATAACGATCGAATATACCTTAATCGATCAAGTGAACGATCGGCCGCATCATGCACATGAACTCGCAGAATTGCTGCGCGATGTTCCAGTAAAAATTAATTTAATTCCATTTAACCCATTTAATTTGTCGAATTACAAACGGGTTAGTAACAATGCGTTGCGCAAGTTCCAGGATATTTTAATAGAAGCAGGTTACATTGCCACTGTGCGCACCACTCGCGGCGATGATATAGATGCAGCCTGTGGGCAACTCGCAGGAACCGTGAATGATATTACTAAACGCAGCGAACGCCATCGCGCGCGTTTTGAAGAAGCACAACCTATAAAAATTATTGGATGACATTTATTGGCTGACAGGTATGCGATTAATATCTGCAAACGTAATACTGATGGGGTAACAGAATGAAGAATAATAAATTGCTGTTAAATTTCAAAAATGTATTTATTTGTGTGGTAATGAGTGTATTGATGTTTGGTTGTGTGTCTGAACAAATTTCAGGTAAAGACAAAAAAGCACCGGATAAAGCCAAGGCGCTTGAGTTACATGTGCAAATGGCGTTGGGTTATGTAGAAAAAGGTAATCGTGAATCAGCACGTCATCACCTAACAAAAGCATTTGAACTTGACAAAGATTCTGCGGCTGCAACTAACGCAATGGCGATGTTATACCAGTTGGAAGGGGAGCAAGCGCTGGCAGAAGAAAATTTCAAATTAGCTTTGAAGCGCGATAAAAACTTGACCGTGGCACACAACAATTACGGTGTATTTCTCTACAACCAAAAGCGCTATCAGGAAGCTTTTGCACAATTTGAACTGGCTGCTGCAGATTTGGCTAACCTCAGCCGCTCCCAGTCTTTGACGAACGTCGGCCGTGCAGCACTAAAGATTGGTAATGACGCCCGCGCAAAAGCAGCATTTGAACACGCTTGTATTTTGGATAGAAAAAATGCCGATGCATTTTTCGAATTGGCCGATATTAATTTTCAAAATCAAGAGTACGCGGATGCAAAACGAAATTTGGATGTGTTTGATTCTCTCACAGGTTCTTCTGCACGTAGTTTGATGCTGGGTATACGTCTCGAGAGAATATTTGGTAATAAAGACAAGGAAGCGAGCCTGGCAATAAAGTTAAAAAGTAATTTTCCTTACTCCAAAGAATTGTTGGAGTACCAACAAAAGAATTTGAACTGAGGTTCCCTATGAATGAGAACCTTGATGTGGCGGAATCGCAACCGACTGGGGACATATCCCCCGGCAATATCTTGTTGCAAGCCCGATTGCAGTCGGGCTTAACGCAGGAACAAGTTGCAAAAGAACTTTATATGACGGTCGCAAAGGTGAAAGCACTGGAGGCGGATGACTACAGTCGATTGAGCTCGGACACTTTTGCTCGCGGTTACATTCGTGCTTACGCAAATTTAGTTAAGGTAGACGTTGTGGTTGCTTTAGCTGCGTATGACAAGTTAATGGAAAATTTAAAACCAGCTTTTACGGTACAAAATTCTGTTGCTGCAACAGCAGAAGGCGGACAACGGGGGACCTGGCAATTTTTAATTGTTATTGCCGCATTTTTGGTGGGATTGTGGTTAATATCCGTTTGGTTTTTTGATAATCATAGCGAATCGGACTATCCATTAGCTGTTGCAAGCGTCCCATCAGTTACAGCTGAGCAAGCACATGAATCGAGCGCAGAGTCTTCCGTAAATGATATGAGTTTAGCTTCCGCTTCCGGTAATGGATTAACTGATGTTGTTAATCCTGCTGTGGGTGCAAGTAATTCGAGTCTGGCAACATCAGTTGGTGTTTCGTCATCGGATGCTACTGTTGCCGCACAAATAAGTGCTTCACCCGTGAGTGCGCAGGCAGACGTAAATGCCAGCGTGAAAAAAAATAGCCTTGATGAAATAACCTTTTCATTTCGTGCAGAGTGTTGGTTAGAAGTGAGCGATTCTCGCGGTGATGTACTTGCAACGGAGCTTGAGCCTGCAGGTGGCAAAATAAAACTTTTAGGGCGTGCGCCTTTTAATGTGAAATTGGGTAATGCTCCTGCAGTTAATATTGAATTGAACGGAAAAAAAGTTGATGTTGTTCCTTTGATTGGCAGCAACGTATTAATACTGAAGGTCGGCAATTAATTATTGCCAGTTGTTAAGGTAAATGTATGCATTGTGAATCACCCATTAAGCGTCGTAAATCACGTCAAATTATGGTGGGAAATGTTCCTGTTGGTGGTGACGCGCCTATTTCAGTTCAGAGTATGACGAATACTGAGACTACTGATATTGCTGCAACCGTAGATCAAATTCGACGTATTCAGCTGGCCGGTGCCGATATAGTGCGTGTTTCTGTTCCATCAATGGATGCAGCAGAAGCCTTCGGTGCTATTCGCAAACAAGTGAATATTCCGTTAGTGGCGGATATCCACTTTGATTACAAAATTGCACTTCGTGTCGCAGATTTGGGTGTAGATTGTTTACGCATTAATCCTGGCAATATTGGCCGTGAAGATCGTATAAGAGCTGTGGTAGACAAAGCGAGTGACTTAAACATACCTATTCGTATCGGTGTGAATGCGGGTTCGCTGGAGAAAGATTTACAAAAAAAATATGGTGAGCCAACTCCTGATGCTTTGGTTGAATCTGCATTGCGTCATGTAGAGATTTTACAAAGATTAAATTTCCAAAATTTTAAGGTCAGCGTAAAAGCATCCGATGTGTTTATGGCGGTGGCCGCGTATAGAAAATTAGCTACGCAAATTGAGCAACCTTTACACCTTGGTATTACGGAAGCCGGTGTATTGCGTGCAGGCACCGTGAAATCAGCAGTGGGTTTAGGCGCACTATTAATGGATGGCATCGGCGATACCATTCGTATTTCGCTTGCTGCAGATCCTGTTGAAGAAATTAAAGTAGGTTGGGATTTGCTACGCAGTTTAAAATTGCGCAGTAAAGGTGTGAATTTTATTGCCTGCCCAAGCTGCTCCCGCCAAAACTTTGATGTGGTTAAAACCATGAATGAGTTGGAAGCGAGAGTAGAAGATATCACTACACCCATCGATGTTGCGGTAATTGGCTGCATTGTCAATGGCCCGGGCGAAGCGAAAGAAGTTGATTTGGGTTTGACAGGCGGAACGCCTAACAATTTGGTTTACATTGACGGGGAACCAAATCATAAGCTCGCGAATGAGAATTTAGTGGATAATCTGGAACGGCTTATTCGCGCTAAGGTCGCTGAAAAGGCTAAAAAAATCGCAGAAGACGAAAAAAATATTATCGCTCGTGCTTAATCCGGGTATGTATGAGAAAAATCAATGAGTATTCATTCATTGAGATTAGAGAAATTATTTTGAAAAAAATTCAAGCTATTCGTGGAATGAACGATTTACTGCCGGCTGATTCTTCGGTGTGGCAATATGTAGAAGCTGCTGTCGCTGGCATTTTGCAACGATACGGTTATCAGGAAATTCGTTTTCCTATTTTGGAGTCGACAGATCTTTTTAAGCGTTCTATCGGTGAAGTTACCGATATCGTTGAAAAAGAAATGTACACCTTTGATGATCGCAATGGTGACAGTGTGACCTTGCGCCCGGAGGGAACCGCCTGTTGCGTGCGCGCCTGTGAAGAACATGGTCTGCTGTATAATCAAACGCAACGTTTGTGGTATATGGGCCCAATGTTTCGCTACGAACGTCCGCAAAAAGGTCGCTACCGTCAATTTCACCAGATTGGTGTAGAGACATTCGGCATGGATGGCCCGGATATTGATGCAGAAGTTTTATTACTAAGCGCACGTATTTTACGTGAACTTGGAGCAGCTCCATTTGTCACACTGCAAATTAATTCGTTGGGCGATGTAGAATCTCGCGCGAATTACAAAACGGCACTGGTTGCTTACTTAGAAAATCAC
Source organism: uncultured Gammaproteobacteria bacterium (assembly GCA_966096785.1). GTDB lineage: Bacteria > Pseudomonadota > Gammaproteobacteria > Pseudomonadales > Cellvibrionaceae > Cellvibrio. The sequence goes on from CBHTVU010000084.1 coordinate 4,130, forward strand.
AAAGATAAGCTGGACGCCGATAGCCAGCGCCGTCTAACTACCAATCCTTTGCGTATTTTGGATAGTAAAGAGGCGAGCACTCAAGCTTTGCTCGATAATGCACCTGTGTTGCTGGATTTTCTGGATGAGACATCTCGTGCACATTTTGAACAATTAAAAATATTGTTAGATGCAGGCGGTGTGACGTATCAGGTTAATCCGAGATTGGTGCGTGGTTTGGATTACTATGGAAAGACGGCATTTGAATGGGTAACCGATAAGTTAGGTTCACAAAGCACAGTTTGTGCTGGTGGTCGCTACGATAATCTTGTTGAGCAGCTGGGCGGAAAGGCGACACCTGCGGTGGGTTTCGGAATTGGTTTGGAGCGATTGGTACTACTACTTCAGGCAATTGACACCATTCCAAAAAATTTGGAAAAAATTGCAGATGTATATTTGGTGGCAGTGGGTGATGTACAAAAAAGCGCGTTTCAGTTAGCGGAAAAATTGCGTAATGAATTGCCAGGATTGCGCATCATTAATCATTGTGGCGGTGGAAATTTTAAAAATCAGCTGAAAAAAGCCGATAAGAGTACAGCAGATATAGCATTGATTTTGGGTGAAGATGAAGTTGCAAAAGCAGTCGTGGCCGTAAAGTTTCTTCGCGATGATCAGCCGCAGCAAATAGTTTCACTGAGCGAGATTGTGAATTTTTTTAAAAATCGTGTATAAATTTAATTAATATGAATTATTAGGAGTTCATTGTGAGCGTACATTTAACAGAAGAAGAACAATTAGAAGTATTAAAACGCTGGTGGAAAGAGTACGGCAAAATAATAATGGCTGCTTTGGTAGCTGCTGTTGTTGTTTATTTCGCATGGACAACCTGGCAAGAAAAAAATAACGCGAAAAAAGAATCGGCTTCCGTGCAATATGATGCATTGATTAAATTGCTCAATGTTGGCCCCGACAAAAAACTTTCAGACGCCGACAAAAATGCTGCTGCAACTATCGCTAATGAATTGAAGGAAAAAAATGGCAAGAGTTTGTATGCGCAGAGCGCAGCTTTTTATCTTGCTAAAGACGCTGTTGATTCAGGAAACCTCGATAAAGCTGTAGCTGAATTGCAATGGATCTTGTCTTCAAAACCAGATGTTGCAACTGCGCAATTGGCGCACGTTCGTCTGGCTCGTGTGTACGTTGCCAAGGGCGCTTATAAAGAAGCTCAAGATCAGTTGGTTGAAGAGCCTAGTAAAGCATTTGCCTCAGAGTATGCCGAAGTAGTGGGCGATATTTTGAAAGCGCAAGGTAATAAAGATGCGGCTGCAACTGCTTACAAAAAGGCGCTGGATACTACCGATCCTCAGCAACAAGAGCGCGCGATGATTTTGCAAATGAAAGTCGATGAATTGAAATCCCCTGTAGCGATTGCCGGGGAGAAAGCACAATGAGGCACTTAACATGGAGCATCTTGCTCTGTGCCCTATTGATATCTGGTTGCTCCGTGTTTGCAAAAAAAACCGGCCAGGAACCAATGGAATTAGAGAGCTTTAAAGCCACCGCTAAACTTAAAGAAGTTTGGAGTCATGGTGTAGGTGATGGACAGGGAATAGGTTTGACTCAACTCACCCCCGTAATCAATGGTGAAAAAATTTACACTGTTGATCACGAGGGAATTGTTACTGCTTTAAATAGCCGTACCGGAAAAAAGCTTTGGTCGAAAAAACTGACAAAAGATTTTACTGGCTGGTCGGGTAGCTTTGTACATTTCTTCAAAGAGAGAGATTTGAACCACGGTATTACCGGGGGGATTGGTTATGCAGATGGTTTTCTTTATGTAGGAAATTATGCTGGTGAATTGATCGCGCTCTCCGCTATTGATGGAAAAGAAGTATGGCGTAAACAATTAAAAGGTGAAATTTCTTCGGTGCCGCAAAGCAACGGTCAAGTTGTTGCTGTGCAAACGATGAATGGTAAATTATTTGTGCTGGATGCTAAAACTGGCGATGATAAATGGTTTTTTGAAAACCCTCCGCCTGTGCTGACGTTGCGTGGTTCTGCCGCACCTGTGGTAACGGATACAGCAATCTACGCCGGTTTTGCTAATGGTCGCTTAATGGCGTTTAATCCAGGTAATGGGTTAATTTTGTGGGAACAACGCATTGCTGCTCCCAAGGGGCGCTCAGAGTTGGATCGCATGGTTGATATACATGCAAGCCCGCTGATTAAAGACGGTATTTTATACGTTGGTACTTATCAGGGCCGCATTGCTGCCGTTGCTCGTGGTACAGGTGCCAGTGTGTGGGGTATTGATGGTTCGACATCTGAAAATTTGTCGGCATCGGACGATAAATTATTTGTGAGTCAAAGCGATGGAAAAATCATTGCTTACAGCCTCACGTCGGGTGAGCAAATTTGGCAAAATGAAAAATTGTTACGCCGTCGTTTAGGCGGTCCGCAAGTATTTGGCGATTATGTTGCCGTAGTGGATTTCGAGGGTTACATGCATGTTCTCAACCAATCTAATGGCGAATTGGCTGCAAGAGACAGGGTAGATAGCGATGGCGTGCAGGCACCTTTGTTAAGCGACGGCAATACGCTTTATGTTTATGGTAACAGTGGCGGTCTCATGGCGTTCACGGCAACTGCCAAAAAATAGATTTTAATCGATATCCGAGTCTAACCACTTAAGGCGAACCCTTAAGTGGTTGATTTTTTTATGGCACAATAGTTTATGCCTCCCTCGCTTTCTAATTATTTGATGTACTCATTATGATTCCTGTTATTGCACTCGTCGGTCGACCCAATGTTGGAAAATCAACGCTATTCAATCGCCTCACGCGTAGTCGTGACGCATTGGTAGCGGATTATCCCGGCCTAACTCGTGATCGCAAATACGGCGAGGGTACCTTTGAAGAGCGTCGCTTCATTGTTATAGATACTGGCGGCATCAGCGGTGAAGAGGAGGGCATTGATAACATGATGGCTGGCCAATCTCTGATGGCTATTGAAGAAGCCGATATTGTTTTATTTATTTTAGATAGTCGCGCTGGTGTGCATCCTGCCGATCATTTGATTGCAAAACATTTGCGCGTCAATAATAAAAAAACTTATTTAGTGGCCAATAAAATCGATGGCATGGACCCGGATATAGCGCTGGCCCCTTTTTATGAATTGGGTTTAGGAGAAATTTTTGCGACAACCGCTACTCATGGTCGCGGTGTAAAATCTATGATGGAAGAGGTTCTTACAGATGTTCCCGAATTTGTTGAAAACGAGTCGGTTGAGACTGCCAAAGGAATAAAAATGGCTGTGGTGGGTCGTCCTAATGTTGGCAAATCCACGCTGGTAAATCGCTTACTCGGTGAGGATCGAGTAGTGGTTTACGACGAACCTGGAACAACTCGCGATAGCATTTACATTAATTATGAACGCTTTGGAAAAAACTACACCATCATAGATACGGCTGGGGTACGTCGCCGAAAAAATATAGATTTGATGGTGGAAAAATTTTCAATTGTAAAAACCATGCAAGCGATCAGCGATGCCAATGTGGTCATTCTGGTTATGGATGCCAGTGAAGGTGTCGTAGAACAAGATTTACATTTAATGGGTTCGACGATTGAAGCAGGGCGCGCATTAGTCATTGCATTAAACAAATGGGATGGTTTGGACGAATCACACAAACAATATGTAAAAAAGGAGCTTGAGCGCCGTTTACGTTTCGTAGATTTTGCGAATATTCATTTTATTTCAGCGTTGCATGGAACGGGTGTGGGAAATCTGTACAAGTCGATTGAACAGGCCTATCAATCCGCCACTGATAAATTTTCGACCAATTATTTGACCCGGATTTTGGAGGATGCTGTACGTGAGCATCAACCACCAATGATTCAGGGGCGCCGCATCAAATTGCGTTATGCACATCCTGGTGGTCATAATCCGCCCATCATCGTTATTCACGGCAACCAAACAGCAGATATTCCTGGTCACTACACCAAATATTTGGAAAAAACCTTCCGTCGAGTTTTGGATTTACACGGTACACCGATTCGCATTGAATATCGGACGACCGACAATCCTTATGCCGAGAAGAAGAAGAAAATTACGCAGCGCGAATTTATCCAGAAACGTCGCCTGGAAAATGCGCACCCAAATCGAAAAAAATAAGCAGTTCGCAAAATTAGGATGATTTACGAACCTGCTATTGATTCCCCATTTGCTTTTAATCTATTTTCTTATCTATGAGTAACTTACTGGTTATTTTGGTATGCCTTGCGATTGGTTTGTTGCTGCAAAAAAATAACCGCCTGCCAGAGTCTATGGCTCTGTCTTTAAATACCTATGTTATTTATGTCGCCTTACCCGCACTGGTTTTATTTGAAATCCACCATTTGACGCTCGATGCTCGTGCTTTTTTACCGATTGTGTTTGCCTGGTCAATGATGTTTGCGAGTGCTTTATTTACCTGGTTTTTTGCAAAGCGCGCGGGTTGGTCACGATCAATTACCGGGGTTCTAATGTTGGCGGTGCCTTTAGGAAACACAGGCTTCCTCGGCATTCCATTAATTGAAGCCTTGCTCGGAAAAGAAGCTGTTCCCTATGCCATTCTTTATGATCAATTCGGTACATTTATTGCGTTAAATACCTATGGCAGTTTTGTGGCAGCTTATTACAGCGGTGGTGCAACTTCGGGAAAAAACCTTGGGTATGCGATTGTAAGTTTTCCACCGTTTATTGCACTTATTTTGGCTTTCGTTTCTTTGTCGTTGTATTTTCCAAGTTGGTTTTCCACTGCATTAGAGAGAATCTCATCTACACTAGTACCAGTGGTAATGGTCGCAGTTGGTTTGCAATGGCGTTTGCGACTGGAGCGTGAAAGTATTGGCCCGCTTGCGCTGGGTTTGATAACCACTTTAGTATTAACTCCCTTGGCGGCCTGGACAATATTACATTTATTAGGCATAAGTGGTCTGGTTGCGCAGGTAGTAATTTTAGAGGCGGCAATGCCGGCAATGATATCCGCGGGCGTTCTGGCGATTAATTATCAATTGGCTCCGCGCTTTGCATCAAGTCTGGTTGGTTATAGTTTGTTGTTGTCCCTGGCGACAGTATGGGCATGGAGGCAATTTATATAACGACGTTTTACGGGTAATAAATGTTAAAACTTATAAGCAATAATAAAATAAATAAATATGATCCTTTGGTTATCGACGCCTATATTTTTCGCGTTGCATCAATCAGCAATAAATGTGGTGTAGTTGCTACGGAAGACATCTACAGTGTGAAAGATGTTTTATTAATTCCAAAAGATACACCTATCACATCCCAAATTGCAGCAGCTATTTATGCATCAGGTTTGAAAAAACCGATAGAAACCTCCATTCGTTTTGGTATGGAAATGGATAGGCATCAGATGGAGCAACATTTTATCTCTGTTATGAAACAAGATGATCTACTTACTGCGATAAATGAACATCAAAATATTATTTCTTTTATTGGCAACTATTTAACGCCTTACGAAAAGTTTCCACTCTTAAAGCAAAAGATGACGGTAATGGCATTAGCCATGCCGGAAGTTTTTTTACGCACACTTTATTGCGCCTGGTTCGCATTGCTAATTGCAAAAGAAATGCGTTTTAGCGAAAGAGGATGCGTGGATGTATTTTTGGCAGGCTTGAGTCATGACATTGGAATGCTGCATTTAGATGCACATGTTTTGGAAAAAAAATCATCACTATCACCGCAGGATTGGAATCACATTCAGGAGCATGTCTCAATAAGCTCTGCTTTGTTAAAACAGATGGAAGGCATGCCCAATGACGTTATCGAAGCTGTATACGAACACCATGAGCGTTGTGATGGAACAGGCTATCCAAAAGGAAAAGTTGAAAGCGAATTAACCTACGGCGGAAAAATTATTGGTCTTGCAGATTCCCTAATAGGTATCTATCGCAACAGATTTCAACATGATCGTAATTGGCGCGATGTAATACCGGTAATTCAGATGAACGCCCAGGCCTATTTTTATCGCCACGAAGAAGTTTTGGCGGTTATTTGGCGCCGTAGTGAATTGCCGTTTAAAAATATTGTATTGGGTGATGATTTACCTGGTTTCGTTGCGCGCTTACTGAAAGAAAATATGAGATTAAATGCATGGTTTGAAATGTTGCGTGAGAGTTTGTTGTCAATAGGTTTTACCCACGGTGATCGACGTTTGCATGCGCTGCAAAATATTATGTTGCACGTAACAACCTCGGTAAAAGGTTCTGGTGTGTTCGGTGCAGAAATGGATCAGTGGTTAAAAAATTGGGAGGAGAACAAGGATGATGAAACCTATCGAAGAATAGAAACTGCGCACATTCAGCAACAGGAAATTTTATTTCATTTGCAACGGTTAAATCGAATGTTGCAATTTTATCTGGATTCGGATCATTTCAAAAAAATGGAAATCAAAGAATCACTCTTAAAAACGCTTGCGAAAGTTAAAGAGTTTACCGCATAAAGTTCACCCCGCAGTATAGGGGGTGAACTGCCTGATCATTATTTCTGATGCCAAAATGGCTGACCAATAGTAGGAGTACTTGGGCTGGCAGTTTGGCGTTTTTGCATCAAACCAGCTTTGTATGCTTTCCTTCCTGCGTCTATCGCATCGGCAAAAGCTTCCGCCATTAACGGAGGATTATGTGCTTTTGCTACAGCAGTATTTAATAATATGCCGTCAAAACCCATTTCCATGGCTTCAGCCGCTTGAGATGGTGCGCCAAGACCAGCGTCAATAATCATAGGTACATCTTTAATTCGCTCGCGCAATGTATGGAGGTTATAGCGGTTTAATAAACCTTGTCCTGTACCTATAGGTGCCCCCCAAGGCATCAATACCTGGCAGCCTACATCGAGCAAACGCTTACAAAGAATTAAATCATCGGTGCAATAAGGTAAAACTTTGAAACCTTTCTTAATTAAAAGATCTGAAGCTTCCACCAAACCAAAAGGATCTGGTTGCAAATTATAGTCATCGCCAACCACTTCCAACTTAATCCAGTCGGTGTTAAAAATTTCACGCGACATTTCCGCAAGTGTCACTGCCTCTTTTACGGATTTACAGCCTGCCGTGTTAGGTAGTAAACGACAACCACTTTTCTGAATGAACTGCCAAATAGCATCGCCCGAGCGGTCCGCAGGATTCTGCCTGCGCAAGCCCAAGGTAACAATTTCTGCACGAGATTGAATAATTGAATCGCGCATCAATTGCGGTGATGCATAAAGCGCAGTGCCTAATAGAAAGCGACTGGAAAATGTTTCACCGTAGAGAGTGAAATCTTTTGCGGGTAGGGTAGGTGTGTAACTCATGGCTAACCGCCTCCAACAGGTTTAACAATATCAATTTGATCATTATCGTTGAGCTGGCGCTCGCTGTAAGTGGAGCGTGGTACAAATTCGCCGTTAATCGCCACGGCAATTTTCGTTTCGCCAAAACCCCATTTTACGAGTGCATCGCTCAACAGGGTTTTTTCTGCTACTTGTTTTGTTTCGTTGTTTAGGCTGATATTGATCATTTATAAATCATCAAGAAAATTTAGTTTCTGCGAATGTTTCTGTTCATGAGTGTTTAACTAAGTAGGGAGTTGTCATCCCCGTAGGGGATCCAGTGTCTTGTAATCCGTTGTTGTTACTACACTAATTAAAGTCACTGGATCCCCTGCGGGGATGACGATTACTAACTAAAAATTTCATAGTTTGACGATTAAGTATCTCACCAAATATTTTTTCTTTTTTCTCAAAGATATGCGCCAGAATATTTTCCACGACTGCAGGCGCTAGTAAATATCCATGTCGAAATAAACCATTTGCGGTAATTAGCCCATCCTGAATATTCACTTTTGGTAAATTATCCATATAAGCGGGACGTAAATTTGTATCCATTTCAATAATATGTGCTTCGGCAAAAGCTGGAGATAATGTATAAAGTGCGCTGCTTAATTCTAAGGATGATTGTAATGTAACTGGCGAACGATCTTCGCTTTCAATCTGCGTTGCACCAATAATAAATCGGTGTTTTGGTTTCGGCACAATGTAAAGTTGGTAGCGAGGATGCATCAATCGCACTGGTCGTTGTAGGTGAATTTCCCTGGTTTCTACATGTAATGTTTCACCGCGTACACCGCGCAACTCTGGATGCTGATTTTTAGCTCCAAACCCGCGGCAATCAATGACCAGATCAAATTTTTCTGTGCTATCTGCTGTGTTAACGCTATGCGCTTGTACATCAACAGCAGTGAATTCGCGCAGGGTCACACCGAGAGAAATAATTTCTTCGCCAACTGCATTTAATAATTCGCGATTATTAAGATGTCCTTCTTCGGCGAGAAATAATCCTTGTGAGAAATGCGGATTTAAATCTGGTTCCAATTCCTGAATTTGCTGCTGGTTCACACGTTGATAAGTGTTGCACTGTGGAATCACGAATCGCAGTTCGCGTTCTAACTGTTCGAGTTCGCTAAGGTCTTGTGAATGTGCAATCACCAGGCTACCGTGCTGGGAAAATAAAGTTTCAGCTTCGACAGATAATCGACTTAACCATTGCGGCCACCGTGCTAACGCATATCGCCCCATGCGATAAACGCTTTCATCTGATACAACGGCTTCGCTGAGCGGTGCGATCATTCCAGCGGCGGTAAACGCAGCCGCGCGATCAGTTTGTGGTGCCTTGGGAGTAAAACTTCCTGCTTCAAAGAGCGTAACTTTGCATCCAACTTGCAATAGTTGCCAAGCCAGTAAGCGCCCTAATAGGCCAGCACCGGCAATTGCAATATTGTTGTGAAAAGGATTTGTCATCGGGCCTCAGTGAATAATTGTTGAGGCGAGGGATTTGGAAAAGGCAGGGGCCGAAAGCCACAGATACCTTGTTCCCTCCGCAGGTCTCAACCTGATCAGGTTCTACGGATTGGGCCGAGCCCATCTCAGCCTCCGTATGCCACCGCAATGCGGCACCAAGGCGCTCCGACAAGAAAGTGGGCAATATACCTATTGATAGAGGCAAGCGCAATTCTTCCGAGAATTATCTCGCACCAAGCTCCCCTTAAAAAGTGAAAAGTTAACCTATTTCTGTTTGCTACAGCGTCACGCCACCCTTGTGAAGGGGAGGGTTAGGGTGGGGTAATTTTTTCTACCACAGCGACAAACTCACCCTTGGCCAGCTGTGTTTTTATTTTGTCACCTGGCTTAAGTTGTTCACTATTAATAATCGGCTTTTGTGTTTCAGCGTGAGTGACCAATGCGTAACCGCGATCCAATGTTTTTAAGGGGCTTAAAGTATTAAGCATGCGCACGGCTGCATTAAATCTTTGTTGCTTTTGTGCCAGTGAAATTTTTTGTGCTCTTAGCAAATTATGTTTTGCCAGTTTAAAACGATGTTTTAGTTGCGCCAGCTTTATTTCTGGATGCAAAGGCTTTTGGCGAAGGATGAGGCTATTAAGTCGATGTTGATAAGCGGTAAGTATTTTATGGACAGTATTTTTTAAACGCATCTCCAGCGAATCCAAACTCTGCGACTGTTGCTCAAGTTTTTGTTTGGGGTGTCGTAAGCGCGAGCGCAGCCAATTTACTTTTTGCTGCAAGTGTTGCAACTTTCGTGTCATTGCATCTTCAAGTAAAACTTCAAAACCAATGAATTTATCTAACCAGTCTTCGCCATCCGGTGTAATAAGTTCTGCAGCTGCAGAAGGTGTGGGCGCACGCAAGTCTGCAACGAAATCCGCAATTGAAAAATCAACTTCGTGGCCAACGGCACTTACAATCGGTAACTCACTTGCGAAAATTGCACGGGCTACAATCTCTTCGTTAAAAGGCCACAGGTCTTCGAGTGAGCCTCCGCCTCGGCCAAGAATAAGTACATCAAATATTTTTTCGCCGGATATGTGCGCTCGATTCGCTAATTGAATCGCTTTTACAATTTGCGGCGCGGCTTCTTTACCTTGTACAGCAACCGGAATAATGGTGACTGGAATACTTGGAAAGCGTCGTTCCAACACATTCAAAATATCGTGAATTGCAGCACCTGTAGGCGAGGTAATAACACCTATATGTTTCGGGAGTGGTGGTAGTGGCTTTTTATGTTGCGGGTCAAACAAGCCTTCGTTAGCTAATTTTATTTTGAGTTCATCAAACTTTCGTTGAAGAGCCCCAGCTCCCGCCTCTTCCATATGCTCGGCGATAATCTGGTAGTCGCCGCGACCCTCGTAAAGACTGACGCGTGCGCGCAACAAAACGTGTTGCCCTTGCTGGGGCTTAAATCTCACGGTCATATTGCGGTTGCGAAACATGGCGCAGCGCACCTGGGCGTCGCTGTCTTTAAGTGTGAAGTACCAATGGCCGGAGGAGGGGATGGAAACATTCGAGAGCTCGCCTTCTACCCAAAGCAAGGGGAGGTGAGTTTCCAATAATTGTTTGGCCCGGCGATTAAGTTGCGTAACCGTTATGATCTCTCTTTCAGGAAGAGAGTCGCGTTCTGGAGGTGGGCTGAAAAGGTCTGATGTGGTCATGGCCGCATTTTAGGGGATGTAAACCGAATCGGATAGCTTGAATTTATCTGCCTCATAAACACAACCCATAGTGTTTTGTGTTTACCCGTGTGACCTAAGCCGCTATAATTCCGCGTTTATTTATAGCCGGTATTTCCGTTGTAGAGGTTGGTATGTTGCGAATTGCTGAAGAAGCCCTCACGTTTGATGATGTTCTGCTGGTGCCCGGTTATTCCGATGTAACCCCCAAGGACGTGTCGCTCAAAACCCAACTGACTCGTAAGATTCAATTAAATATTCCGTTGATTTCCGCTGCGATGGACACAGTAACCGAGTCGCGTCTGGCCATTGCCATAGCGCAGGACGGCGGAATCGGTATCATCCACAAGAGCATGAGCATCGAGCAGCAAGCAGCAGAAGTGCGCGCTGTGAAAAAATTCGAAGCTGGTGTTGTTAAAGACCCCATCACTATTGAAGCTGATGCCGCCATTCGCGATCTGATTGCATTGACTCGCAAAAACAACATTTCCGGCGTACCCGTTATGCAAAACGGCAACTTGGTCGGTATTGTGACTGGGCGTGATGTACGTTTTGAAACGAATCTTGGCGCTAGTGTTTCCAGCATCATGACTCCAAAGTCACAGTTAGTGACGGTAAAAGAAGGCGCTTCGTCTGAAGAAGTACGCAATCTGTTGCATAAACATCGTATTGAAAAAGTTCTAGTTGTGAATGACAACTTTGAGCTGCGAGGCTTAATTACGGTTAAAGATATTAATAAAGCTGAAAAATATCCAAACGCTTGTAAAGATCCTGAAGGTCGTTTGCGTGTAGGTGCGAGCGTAGGTACAAGTCGCGATACTGATGATCGTGTTGCTGCTTTGGTTGAAGCGGGTGTGGATGTATTAGTTGTTGATACCGCCCACGGTCACTCTAAAAATGTACTCGATCGTGTTCGTGCAATTAAAAAGAAATATCCGGATGTTCAAGTTATCGGCGGCAACATAGCCACTGGTGAAGCGGCCCTGGCGTTAGTAGAAGCGGGAGCAGACGCGGTTAAAGTCGGTATAGGCCCAGGCTCTATTTGTACTACACGTATTGTGAGTGGCGTAGGTGTTCCTCAGGTTTCAGCAATTGCAAATGTTGTTGCAGCGCTAAAAGGTACAGGCGTTCCTGCCATTGCAGATGGAGGCATTCGTTACTCTGGCGATATCGCTAAAGCAATCGTTGCGGGCGCACATGCGGTGATGATGGGTTCGATGTTTGCGGGAACTGAAGAAGCACCCGGTGAAGTAGAACTTTTCCAAGGCCGTACTTATAAGGCATATCGTGGTATGGGTTCACTTGGTGCTATGGCACAAACCCAGGGTTCATCCGATCGCTATTTTCAGGATGCCAGCGCAGGTGCAGAAAAATT
>CBHTVU010000085.1:0-15965 GCA_966096785.1 uncultured Gammaproteobacteria bacterium
AAATAAACACACAAATGCCTGGCACAATACCAGGGCAACTGGAAGACGATGCACAATTTCAGCCGTAAGTTGAAAATTTTCAGGCAAGAAAAAATTAATTATTCTGGGATCGTAAAGAACACCACCAAGGATCATCGCAATCACAAAACCGGCGGAGCGCCAGCGCATGGCTTTGGCTAATAATTTATCCCAGGCGCTTGCGCGATTTTCTTCTGTTAATGAATCATACGCCAGAGCTTCATCCGCCCCGCTCGCACAGGCTTCAGAAAGACCTGAACAAATTCGATTGATAGTACACAAGACTAACAATAAAACTCCGCCATCTCGCGGTGCAAACAACAAACACAGCATTTCTATAATCATTAATACAGATGCTGCAATTAATAATCTACGCCGCCCTATAGTATCCGCCAGAGCACCTGAAGGTACTTCAAACAGAAAGATGGTGGCGGCCCAAATTAAATTAAGTGCAACGAATTGATCCAGGCTCAGGCCCAAATCAAGAAATAAAATGGCAAGTACAGGGTAATAAGCACGCGCTGTAAAAAATACCGAAAAAATAATAAATCGGTTCGCGTTTTTGGATAAGTCTTGCTTCATTCAGGTGGTTCCTGAAAATTGATTTACGGCTGGCGTTGTTTTGCAACGCAAAGTAAAAATAACTGGAGCCAAGTCTAATCCAGAAAAATGACAGAGGCAAAATCAGATTAGCAATACCCTAAGAAACAAAGGGAAAGGGTATGCATAAACCTCTTGCGGAGAAAAATCGCCTTGTAGAAATGGCTTCACAAGGCGATAAAGGCGTTAGGCAAAATATCTCAAATTATTTACCGCAGCACCCACAAACACTCATGGGCAATTGCTTTCCTGTTTTAGCATCCTGATTTGTCCATTGACCATTCCAGCTCAATAAAGATGAAGAGTTAGGGCAGGTTTGCGGACAAATTGTATTGGCATCTTGCTGGCTATTAATAAGGCTCGCTGCCTGCACATCCAGACAAACTTTGGAGCCCACGGCAATATCATCAAATATATGACTTAAACCGCCGGAGGTTGTATTTTTTCCTGTCGCAGGATTTCCCGTACCGGAATAATTGTGGCAACCAAAACAGTTAGAAATAAATTGTGCATTCAGATTAACGTTTTGATATTCCGTTTCAGCCACAGTATTCGCTAAACGCAAGGAACCGCGTTGATTACCAATGGCAGAGCTTTGCGTAATATCACTCACCCAGATTGCGCCCACATTAAAATAATTATTGAGCACCGCGTAATTGTCGGTGAGATAAGGTTGGATATTATTATTGAGAGAAATAATATCGCCGGTATTTTCATCGTACTTCAAGTCGCCCTTCGCTGAACCATAGGGATATTGTCGGCAAATTTCTGTGGGTGTGCCTGTAACTGCGGTTTGTGGTTGTGGGCTGTTGAAGTCACACTGAAAAATCCCCGATACGTCTCTGTTTTGTAATGCAGATGTACACGTCTGGCTTGCGAAAGACCAACCCGTAGTTGTGGCAGGAGCTACGCAATCAGGTGTATTGGTTTTGTGTTCAAAGGTAGACCACACAAATTCAGGATGATTGGGTGTGGCAATAGCAAGGTGAAAACCAACCAGCCCCAGTTTTATTGGTCCCGGTTGTGAGCTTATGGTTGCATCCATGGTCAGATATTTTTTAGCATCGTCTGCGGGTGTTAATACTTTCCATGCAAGTTTTAATTCGGTTGATCCGCCCGGGAAATTTTGTTTTAACTTAATACCGTTAAGATCACACATACTTTTACCAAAGCGTACATCGTAATAAACCACATTACCCGCCTGGTCATAAATTGTTGCGCCACCACCTGCCTGGCCAATACGCTCAGGAATTAAAAAAGGACTACCGGCTTCTTTCGTTTTTGTATTGCGTACAAAAAACGTATGGCTGTCATGTTTATCGTCACAGGAATTCGCGGGCGATCCATCGCTATTTACTTCAAGCTCAAAATATTCTTTGGTATTTTCAAAGTTACGCAGCGCAGGGTTCGCTTTGGATTGCGCCATTAAATAAGCCATGGCTTGCCACGAAAACTGATAGAAATCGCAAAATGTACTGCTGCCGTCTTTCGCACTTTTTTTAACTTCAGTGGGCATACTGGGATTTTTAAACCAGGCTTTATCGGCTGGGCAATTATAAGCTGCGGGTGCAGATGATGACTGAGCAGCCTTATAGGCCGCGTCATCGGCATAAGCCTTATTTAAACCAACACCACATGCAACTAATAAAGTTACATTCACTAAAGCATGAAAATTTCCTTTAAGCATTTTTTTCATGGTAATCATTCTCGCAAAGGTTTTAAAAATTGTTATGTAGACGCTGAGAAAGCTTTTTTATAAGTGGCCCTAGTCAGCGCCCCGAGCGTAAAAAATATTTGCTTTTGAAAAAGAACTGCCTTGGAAAATATTTTTACATCCAGAGTCTAGACGCTGTTTTGGGATTGGGCGATTACAGCAAATTACAACCCACCAAATGAAACTTGGTGCGCCAATTTGCAACTACATGCGCCCGCGATTAGGTTAAGAGCTGATAATTAATTACAGAGGGCAAGCAATGTCTTTAACTTATATATTACTGTGAGGTCGGGAGCAGGATCGCTTACGTTGCACAACCCTTACATTAATTTTATTACCCGCTAATTTAACCTCAAGCGTGTATGAGAAACACATGCAGAACTAATAGAAACTCTGGATAAAATATCTTACATGGACTAATCCATTTACTTAATCAAAGTATATTTTTGCGATTTGTACGCTAGCGTACAGCATTTGCAGCTTCAGCTACTTATTCTAATCATAAGCCGCGTAAATCGCGGTAAATTTATATCTGACTATTTTTCTATACATTTATATCGCTCTATACACTCTGTAAAAAGGAGAGAAAAGATGGAAGTGCTTATTAATTTAATAGTTTACCTCGTTGTATTTGGGTTAATCTGGTGGTTGGTTTCGTTACTTCCATTGCCAGCACCCGTTGCGCAGATTGTTCGAATTTTATTTATTATCTTGCTCATTATTATAGTTTTGTCATTTTTTAATATTTTGCCAGGCGGTTACATTCCACACCTGCGATGGTAGAGATAAATATATTTTAAGCCGGCCGCGAGCCGGCTTTTTATTGCAGAAAAATTACAAAGCAGTAGCAATGATAGATATGATTTCATACATAGAATCTTAAATTACGTGCCATTATTTATTCATGTGCGATTAGACCTATAGACTTAATGACGGCGATTCGGGAAACTCTCTCAGATATACCCCACCACACTCACTGTAACCGCGCTTTCCTGCCAGGGATATTGTTATGAAACTCATTCAACGCACTGTTACCCTTTTGGTTTTCTCCAGCGCATTAGTATTTACAAACACCGCCTTTGCCTATTATCAACTTACTTACACTAGCAACACTTTACCTTATCTTCAGGGTTATCTCGGCGGCGAACCCTATGATGTAGAGTCAGATCAGCCAAGTTATGCGTCTTTTAATGTGCTTTTTGATAACATTTCCGAATCCACATCGCCGCAGACGTTAAGCGGTTCAGGATTGGTGAATGTAGTAGAGCCTTCTTTAAGCGAGAGTATTCCAATAACCAGCGGCAGTCTAACCTTAGGCGCAGATGGCATTCCTACCGCATGGAATTTTTCGTTTCAATTTACTAAATCAACACCTGGCGTTAGAGATCTTGAGCTTGACGAAAATGGTGAAACTATTTATTTCAATGAATTCACGATTCCTTCGAAAACCTCATGGCTACTTGAATCCAGCTACGGTGCAGATACATGTAACTGCGAAAAATATCGATACGATGGTGATATCTACGTAGAGCGCCCCTACTACTCGTGGGCCTACGCAAATACGATTGGTTTTTTATACGGTGCAGAAAGCTCACCTGACAATTGGTCCGCAAAAAAAGTAGATGTTCCTGAACCCAACACCTATTTATTATTTGTGCTTGGTCTAATAATCATTGGCGTCAGAAAAGTTTGTGCAGAGAAAATTATCTGAGTTTTATAAATGCACTTTTTGCCAGGAATATTATTATGAAACTCATTAAACGAATTGTTATCTTGGTGTTATGTTCCAACGCACTGCTATTTACACATTCAGCATCAGCTTATTTACAGCTCACTTACAACAGTAATCCTTTACATTTTTTGCAAGGTTATCTGGGCGGTGAACCCGATGATTTTGTGGGTTCCATTGGCTCAGATGAACCACCCTACCCCATATTTAACGTGCTATTCGATAAGATTTCCGACACAACCTCAACTCAAACGCTAGGCAGTACCGGGAAAGTGAGCGTCTTTGAGTCTCCTACTTTATTAGGGGATCTTCCTATCACAGACGGTAGCCTTACCTTGGGCACAAACGGCATTCCTATCGCATGGAATTTTTCCATGCAGTTAACACAATCAACACCTGGTATCAGAGACCTTGAACTCGATGAAAACGGAGATACCATTTATTTCAATGAATATTCACTGCCCAGCAAAATTTCATGGCTATTCGAATCCAGCTATGGTGCGGGTACGTGCAACTGTGAAAAATATAGGTACGACAATGATATGTATATAGAACGCCCTTACTATACCTGGGCCTATGCAAATACGATTGGTTTTTTATACGGTGCAGATAGCTCGCCTGATAACTGGTCAATAACAAAAGTTGATGTTCCCGAACCAAATACCTACTTATTATTTGTGCTTGGCCTAATCACCCTTGGTGTCAGGAAAGTGCGCGCAAAGAACATCATTTAATCTTTTAACGAATAATAAAAATCACGCTGAGTAACGGCGTTCATTGAGTCTTGGAATTGCAGTTTGTAATTGACGACGCTCAACAAAATTAGCCGCTTTCATCGTGAATATAAAGGATGTGGATTCATTGCAAGAAACAACACGAACGTGTCCGCCGTGGGTGCGCGCTATTTCGGCAACAACAAACAAACCTAAACCAAGCCCCTCTTTTAACGTGCTTGATGCACCACGCCAAAAAGGTTTGAATAATTGTTTGATAGTTTCCTGCGGTATAGCAGCCCCGCCATTAGTCACTGACAAGTTGAATAACCCATGTTCCAATTGTGCTCTCACATAAACAGGCTCAATTGAATTGCCATGAACGAGCGCGTTCTTCAGTAAATTTGATAAAAGCTGGCCTATTCTATTTAGGTCGCACAATAACGGAATCTGCGGAGCAATATCTGCAATGATTTGTCGTTGTGAATGTTTACTCGATA
This sequence comes from uncultured Gammaproteobacteria bacterium, assembly GCA_966096785.1. Lineage (GTDB taxonomy): Bacteria > Pseudomonadota > Gammaproteobacteria > Pseudomonadales > Cellvibrionaceae > Cellvibrio. The sequence goes on from CBHTVU010000085.1 coordinate 5,275, forward strand.
ACTCAGAAACAACGTCTTCAAGCATGCTGCTGATTGAAGGCTCATCGCAAAATTCAATCGTAATGCCGCCACCCATTCGGCCATTGGAAAAATCGACAAGATTATCAATGATTCCTGAAATGCGCTGAGTGCTTCCATGAATCATATGCGCCAACCCCGACGCACGTTGGGGTATATCTTTCATTCCTTGCAAGATTTGCGTTGCTGTTAATATGGCATTTAGCGGATTGCGAAGGTCATGCCCCAAGACAGCAATAAATTGCTCGTGCAGCTCTGCGGTCTCAAGTTCATTTGTTAAATCGTGATTTACTTTTACACATTCAATCGCAGCGGATACTTGAACAGAAATTAATTCCGCAAACATATTCATGCTTGCAGTCACAACGGTGCTTGATAGATTTGCCGGGTCATGATCCAGCCCACAAAGCGTACCGAAATATTCTCCGTCCTTTCTAATAATGGGAATAGATATATAACTCTGAAAGCCATACATTGGAGGTATGTGATGATTGCAGTAAATCGAATCTTCATTGACATGATTGATAATAATAGCAGTTCTGGTATTTCTCACCTTTTCACATAGGGTGGTAGTCACATCCAGAGGATCACCTGGCTTTACACCAAAATTGAGTTTATCCAAAACAGCACAGGCTACCCAAGAGTCTTCGGTAACGCGTGCAACGCAGACAAAGCCAAGGCCTGTAATGGCAGCTACCGCATCGAGAATCCTGGGAAGTGCTTCAATAGCCTGAACGGCTTTAACATCTTTCTCAAATTTGTTTTGCATTATTATCATAAACTCGAGCTTTTGCGATCCATATGCGGAGCGCAATTGTTCACTGAGTTTACTATATCGACTTTTCCTGGATGCTTCAGAAATGAATTAGCCAACCAGGTACAATTTGTACAAAATAAGTAAGCTAAATGGGAGATTTGATGAATTGCGATTGAGCGTAAACAGCGCCATTATAACTTAAGCATTATTTTTCAGCTTTTAAACGTTTGTTTTTGTCCAGTATGGCAATAATAATAAAGCTATAAGAGATCAATCGCACCAGGTAATACACAGGTGATGCTTCCCTGAAATCAAAAAAGAGGCCAAGCATAATACGGTTGGCGGCTTCCATCAGAAAGCAAAGCGCAAAAAACAAAAAAAATCGGTCGGAGGTTGAACGCCAAAAACGTATAAAGAACAAACCTATGATTAAATAGAAAGCAGCTGTTGCGCCCATCAACATTTCAATCATTGTGCCATCACTATTCATCGAATATTAACCCATACATAAAAAAACACAGCGCAAGAAATCCAACCGTAACACGCAACGGAAGCAAATCCCAATCGGAAAATATAAGTTTGTCAGCGACCAGAAGTATGTTGTTGAGTGTTAGCCCTACAAAGCACAATCCTGCCCAATACAATAATCGGTATTTACTGTTTAGATAACTGCGCAGCAATAAAACAGCACACAGCAAAGATGTTAAAGCACATAGCGCATAAATAATGGCTGCCATTATTTATCCTTAAAAAATTTAAATGCATCAGCAAACTGCTGGACGCGGGAATTTGTATTGGCTCTCGAATGAATCATATTGGTGACCTCAATAAGGTTGCGAGGATAATAAACTGCCAAATGATCAATTAAATCACCCAGTTCAACCGATTCCGGCGCATAGATAAAACCGGATGATATCTGATTTACAGGCTTACAAATTCCAGCCGTAGCTATTTTTTGCAGCATCATCGCTGCCTCTTTGCTACTGACATAAAGACGCTTCGCAATTGAGTTTTCATCCCACACCTGGTCTGGCGCCTGATGCAACAACAGCATAGCTTCCAGCTCCGGTATGGAGCCAATTGTATATATGAATCTGCGTAGCTCGCTAGATAGCGGTGAGGAAGTCATAGCGCATTAAACACAATATGTAGAGGGCACAGTATAGTGCACACGAATGTCACACCAAAGCTTTTTAATGTCGCTGAATATCTAATGAAAATATTTGTGGCAGAAAATCGAGAAGGATATTTAGTTTTCCAATCGATTTTTAAGAGAATATATAAACTAAATTATTTTTAATTTAAAACTTCAACGCTTGAAGTTGAATTTAAAATTTAATAAGTTTCGCCGCGGATATATTGTTCCAACTGTTGAATCAAATGCTTTTGTTCTTCCATTGTATTTTCAAGCAGATCGCGGATGGATAGCATGCCAAATAGTTTCCCATTGGCAACAACGGGTAAATGACGAATACGCTTTTCGGTCATCAATGCCATGCAGGCATCCATAGTTTCCTCTAGCGTTACCGTTATCGGATTTGCAGTCATTATATCTTTGACTTCAGTGGATTTTGACGAGCGCCCAAGAAGTGCAACTTTTCGCATGTAATCACGTTCGCTAATAATACCCACTAATTTGGCTGATTCCGTAACGAGCAACGCGCCCACACTTTTTTCAGACATTAGTTTTATGGCATCCCAAACCATAGCATTTGGCGAAACACTGTAAGTTTCAGGATCTACTTTGGAACCTAAAATATCTTTTACATTTTTCATAGTCCCACCTCATTTTTAAAATCATAAAAACGGGAAACTGCTTTTAAATGCATCTGCAAATAAATCAACTGAACGCTAACGAAAACCTAGGTAAAGTATAGCGGCTGATTTCTATCGAGCATTCAAATAACTGCGAAAAATGTATATAGGGAAGCGCACCAGTGTCCGGGTCATAAACAGACCCAGAAACCCTGATGAGGCTCCGGCAACTAACGTAAATAATGAGGTTTGATCTGCACTCAATCCAAATAACAGATGAAGTGCATACCAGTTTAACCAGCTACTCAATGCAGTGTATATGAGAGTAAAGCAGATCAAACTTGCTGCAAGCCATACGTGGAAGCCAGCAGATGGACCAGGTGCATCCACAATGTGGTTAGAATCGGCGCGATATATACCGTCCATAAGGAGCATCCTTTAATTAATGTTATTGTTGGATTTTATTGCGCAAAGCCTAGACAACTTGGATATATTCTGGCTTTGCTTTTTTTGGAGTCTACCCACAAGATTAATGGTCTTCAACAACTAGCTTAGATTCTTATTCATAGTTAGTTCAGGTTGCTTAAAACTTATAATCAAAATTGAACAAAATTTACTCTCGAGTTGAATTCGGCGACTGCAACTTAAATGAAAATTTTATATTTTTTAATTTTTAGCACGATGGTCGCTATGGTTTAATCCCCCAATTTACATCGCACCAATTTTTAACACGCTATTTAGTTTAATTTTCGATCAACTTTATACAGAGAATCTCATGTACGATAAATACGATGCTTTAATTTTTGATATGGATGGAACCCTGGTTGACAGCGGTCAGTTACACGAATATGCGTGGAGCCAAACCTTACTCAAATATAGCATTCCAATCGATCGAGCACTTATGCGATCCCTGGCGGGTGTGCCCACCAAAGGTACGATTGAAATTTTATTAAAAAATTTCAATCTCACTGCAACAGCGACACTGGATGAGATGAACGATTTTAAGGAAAGTCTAGTACACGAGGTTATGCACAAATTTGTAAAACCCACGGCACTTATCGACGTGGCAAAAAAATACCACGGTATAAAACCTATGGCGATTGGCACAGGCGCCTACACTCAAGAAGCAGAAACTATTTTAAAATTGTGTGGGTTGGATGTTTACATAGATGCTGTGGTCGGTGCGGATCAAGTTAAAAATCCTAAACCTGCACCAGACACTTTTTTGCGCTGTGCAGAATTGCTAAATATTCCCCCAGAAAAATGTGTGGTATTTGAAGACTCAAAATTGGGCCTGCAAGCTGCTGCTTCCGCTGGCATGGCTGGTATAGATGTACTTCTGGTGCACGCGATTCAAAACGATTATTTTTTATAATTTATCCTCATCAAGCTGAGCTCGCTTGTGAGCATGGCGTTTTATTTATATGATGAAAGTTTCTCATCAATGACCTCCACGTCTAAAAATTAGAGACATTATATGGCGCAACACACTCACGCGAAATTAAGCATAAGCCAGGAAAGTTTTGGTCAATCACCTGATGGCGCAGCAGCAAAATTATTCACGCTGACAAATTCAAATGGCCTAGTGGTTAAGATCACAAATTTTGGTGGCATTATCACCGAAATTCATACGCCAGATAAAAATGGCGTGTTCACTGACATCAGCTTGGGGTTCGATCATATTGAGCCTTACTATAAAGACTCACCTTTTTTTGGCGCGCTTATCGGTCGCTTCGGCAATCGTATTGCAAAAGGAAAGTTCACGCTTGATGGAAAAACATTTAACCTCGATAACAACAATGGCGAAAATCATTTGCATGGAGGTTTCGTCGGATTTGATAAAGTGTTGTGGGAGGCCAGTTCATTTGAAACCGAACAATCAGTTGGCATAACCTTAAAATATCTAAGTGTCGATGGTGATCAAGGCTACCCCGGAAACCTGCAAGTTACTGTTATTTATGAACTCACCAATAACAACGAAATTCTTGTCAAGTACTACGCCGTTACTGATAAAGCAACGCCCGTTAATTTAACCCAGCATGCTTATTTTAATTTGGCCGGTAAAGGCAACGTGCTACACCATGAAATGACGATAAATGCTGATCGATTTACCGCAATTGATGCAGCTGCAATTCCAACCGGTGACTTACCTTCGGTTGCAAACACACCGTTTGATTTCCGTTCATCACATCGCATTGGTGAGCGAATCAATGACAGCCACGAGCAAATTAAAAATGGTATAGGTTACGACCATAATTTTGTTTTGAATAAATCTCATAGCAAAGAATACAGCCTCGCCGCACATGTATACGAACCTACTTCAGGTCGTGTGTTAGAAGTATTCACAACAGAGCCTGGTATGCAATTCTATAGCGGTAATTATTTAGATGGGTCACTGACTGGAAAAGGTTGGAATTACACTCATAGAAGTGGCTTTTGTCTTGAGCCGCAGCACTTTCCTGACTCACCGAACCAACCACAGTTTCCAAATACAATATTGCGTCCAGGAGAGGAATACACATCGCTCATGAGCTATAAATTTTCCGTTAAAAAATAGTCGTTACATAAAAGTTGTTAAATAAAAAAAGGGCGTTAAACGCCCTTTTTCATAGATATTTAAAACTGAAATATTTTTTATTTCTGAAGCGGTGTAACTTGATAATTTTTTCCCTTTTTTGCTTTGAAGCTTAAGGTATAACCCAAACTGGATTTCTCACTGCGTAGACCCAGTGATTTAATTTCTATTGGAAGGTTGCTTCTTAAGTTACAAGCACCATCCAAACGAGACAGAACATTTGCGTTAACTAAATTACCTTTGCTCCAATCTATATCCACCACAAAGTTTCCGCGCGCTACCAATCCTTTCACACTTCCCGATTGCCACGCTGCAGGTAATGCGGGTAGTAAATGAATTTCATTATTTTGGCTTTGTAATAACATTTCGATAACACCTGCGGTGCCTGCGAAATTTCCATCAATTTGGAACGGCGGATGCGCGTCAAATAAATTGGGATAAGCGCCCCCATGGCCACTGTATGGATTGTCTTTTTCACGTGTTAAACGCAATAAATTTTTAAATAAAGTGTAGGCATGATCACCATCTAACAAGCGCGCCCACATATTTACTTTCCACGCCAGGCTCCAGCCTGTACCGTCATCACCACGCAATTCCAGTGTTTTCTTTGCCGCTTTTGCAAGCTCTGGTGTAGTCAGTGGCGAAATTTCGTGTGCAGGATGTAATGCATAGAGATGCGATGTGTGACGGTGATGCGGATCCACATCGTCAAAATCTTTATACCATTCTTGAAGCTGTCCTTTGCTACCGATTTGAAATGGAAACAATTGCTGCTTAGTTTCAGCTATTTTGGCTCTAAAATCTTTATCGATATTTAGAACTTCACTTGCTGCAATTACATTAGTAAATAAATCTCTGATAATTCCCATGTCCATGGTAGAGGCAATGGTGACAACACCTTGTTTTTTATCATTGTAATAATAAACATTTTCGGGTGACGTTGACGGCATGGTTACCAGCAATCCATCACTATTTTTTTGGAGCCAGTTCAATGTGAACAAAGCTGCATCCTTAATAACTGGATAAGATTTTTGTAGAAATTTTTTATCACCTGTAAATTGATAGTGCTCCCATAAATGACGGCTTAACCAATTAGCACCCATGTACCAGTTAGCCCACATTGGATCGCCATTACCAATATCCCCTACTGGATTGGTTGTCGCCCAAATATCCGAATTGTGATGCAACACCCAACCAGGTGCATGGTAGTAACTTGCAGCAGTTTCTTTTCCGGTAACTGCGAGGTTATGAATTAAATCGTTGAGTGGTGAAAAAAATTCTGGCAGATTTGCCACTTCAGCAGCCCAGTAATTCATTTGTACATTAATGTTAGTTGTGTAATTAGCGCTCCACGGCGGGCGAACTTCTTTATTCCAAATACCTTGCAAGTTAGCTGGTGCGTCAGGTGTGCGCGATGATGACATTAATAGATAACGACCGAACTGAAAATACAGGGCTTCCAATTCGCTATCCGTTTTGCCTTCGGCGTAGTTCTCCAGGCGTTGATCAGTAGTTAATTGACTTTTACTGCTTTCCCCAGAATTTAATGTTAAAGACACACGGTCAAAATATTTATGAAAATCTTCCAGGTGTGTAGTTAATAATTGTGAATAACTTTTACGTGCGGATTTATCCAGATAACTTTGTGCAATTTTATGTTCGTCTTTACCTTGGCTATTCGGGCATTTATCAAAACCATTAAAACTGGTAGCAGCCGATAACAATAAAGTGACGGATGAGGCATTTTGTATATTGATTTTGTTATCGGTGATGGAAACATTACCGCCCTCTACAACAGGTTTTATGACGAGTTCAAAGCGCATACCTTTACAGGAATCTTTTTCGTCGTAAACAATAGGCTCTCGCTTCGGGCTGTAATAACTGGGTTCAACATGGCTAGGCGCCTTGCCATGCAGCAACAAACTATTTGATGTAGTGCTATTGGTAAATCGCAACTGACTTTTTGTACTTGCAGTGAGCGAAATTTTGTTGTCTTTATCCGCCGATATACGTAACACGATGACGTTGTCGGGTGCAGATGCAAAAATTTCACGCTTGTAATTCACCCCATCAATCGTGAAGCGCGTTGTAGTAATGCCATCGCGAATATTTAAATCGCGGTAATAATCTATCGCTTGCCCTGACAGCTCCTGTTTAATCAGCAAATCGCCCAAAGGCAAATAACTTTCAGTAAAAAGCCCCTGCATATTTTTGACGATATTGTTAGCTTCATTGTAATCCCCTTTAAGCAAAGCCTCACGAGCAGGGGCCAGGAATTCATAGGCTTTCGGATTCACATTTTTTGAAACCGGGCCACCGCTCCATAGCGTTGCTTCATTAAGCTGAATCAATTCATCGTTAACATTACCAAACACCATAGCACCCAAGCGCCCATTGCCAATTGGCAGGGCTTCCGTCCAGACAGCAGCGGGCTTGTCATACTTTAAAGTTAAAGATGTTTGTTCATTCGCAAATGATGCGGTTGTTGAAAATGGTAGAAAAATAATAACTGCGAAAATAGATAATAGTGGATGCTGAGAATTTTTCATAAACGAAAACTCGCAAGATAGATTTATGTGTGTGTTGCCCTATTAATTTTTAGAGTAAGCAAAGTTTTTACAGTAAACCAATAAAAAGCCCACCCGCATTCTAGCTGCGGATGGGCTTTTGTATATACTTTATTTAAAAATTACTTTTTAAGGCCTTCTATATTTAACGACAACTTAACAGTTTCTGATGCTGGGCCCAGCGGAAATACTATATTGTAATCTTTTAATTTCAGTTCCGTAGTGCCCTCAAAGCCAGCGCGGTAACCACCCCATGGGTCATTACCTTCGCCCACTTTTTTAGCGGCGATGGTAATACTTTTAGTGACACCATTTAACGTAAAATCACCCACAAGATCAAAACTCTCTTTATTTGCACCCGGAACTACTTTTTTGCTAACGAAAGTAGCTTTCGGAAATTTTTCAACATTGAGAAACTCTTTGCTGCGCAAATGTTTGTCGCGTTCGGCATGATTTGAATTCACACTATTGGTATCTATAGTGACATTGATTGCGCTGGCTTCAGGTTTTGCTGGATCATAAGAAAAATCTCCCTCAAACGTATCAAAGCGACCAGTCAATACGCTATAGCCCAAATGTTTAATTGAAAAATTGATGGAAGCGTGACCACCTTTGGTATCTATAGTGTAATTGTCCGCCAGACTAGGTAAGGCAAATAAACTAAGACTGGATACAGCAATTGCTGCAAGATATTTTTTAGCAAACATAATATTCTCCTGATTGTTGATGAAAGTTGTGCGATTGAGCGTTAACGCCTAAAAAATTAATTTGCCCTATCCGCTGGCTTTATGATTCTTGTTAGGGTTTTGTCATGTTTTACAAAATGGTGATACAAAGCCGCCGCCGCGTGGCCAATGACAAGACCTATTAAACTCCAGGCAAGATATTTGTGGATGTTTCCTGCCAAATCGGTTTTTTCGCTGGAAAGTTCCAGGGTAGCGGGAATATTAATAACGCCAAAAAAACTTGCCGCGCTACCTTCGGCCGTTGTTATTAAATAGCCGGTGATACAAATGACAAATACAAATACATAAAGTGCCATTTTCACTAAACCTGCTGCCAGCAAATTTCTTTTGCTGATACTTGCAATCGCATCCGGCGATTTACTACTTCCTCGCCATAAAAGGCGCAAAATCATTAGCAGAAAAACCAGGAGCCCAATTGCAATATGAATTTCCGGAGCGCGGTGGTACCAAGGTGAATAATAATCAAGACCGCGCATGTAGACGCCAAGGCCAAATAAAAAAATAATCAGAGGCGCAGTCACCCAGTGAAAAATAATGGTGATGAGACCATAGCCAGCGCGTGAATCTTTAAACATGTTTACCTCTGTCATTTATTTTTAAGCCACACTTAAGTCGCTACAGAATATGAAGCGACCTTAACAGCATTTATTTAGAAATGCAGCTGTTCGATTTAAACGAGGAAAGTTGACGGAGAAAATATTAAACAACCCAAAATCGCGATTTACCGGGCTATCTTATTGAATTGCAATAATTTATTTTTATTTATGAGGTGGGCATTACAATGGGAATTAAAAACCTATCGAAATTTTGGTGCCAATACATCGAATTACTTGTTGATATTTTTATTCAAGCAAGGATTAGTAAATAATTATGCCGTTAATTTGGCTGAGACAAAAATGAGCCCGCAAATGGCTTATTAAACATCATTTACCAGCCGTTTTTTGCCTTCGCCATCAATAGCTACATATACAAATTCACCTTCCGTTACTTTTAAGCGATGGTGCGTTTTAAAGTCCTTAATCCACACTTCAATACCAATCCGAATAGATGTATTACCCACTGCACGTAAAATTGAATAACAGCTTACGAGAGAGCCCACTGGAACAGGGTGCAAAAACTTCATTCCGCTAATAGCAACCGTTGTTACACGACCTTGTGCGACTTCCAACGCAAGGATTGCCCCAGCGATGTCCATTTGTGATAGCAGCCAGCCTCCGAAAATATCCCCTAGAGGATTTGTATCTGAAGGCATAGATAAGGTTTGAAGGGTAAGCGTTCCCTGAGGTTGATCGATAATAGTCATGGGCATCTCGCAATACATTGAGGATATTTCTTATTGCAGCATAAGAATTCTCAATACGCTAGTAGCCACTCCTACTAAATAGTTTTGAAGGCTTCAATAATATTTATTTTAAATAAACCACTAAAGTTCGTTAGCAGGTTTGCCTATAGTGGCGAGGATGCCGCCATCCACATACACAATTTGCCCTGTAACAAAGTCACTGGCCTTTGAGGCTAAAAAAATAGTTGCGCCCTGTAAGTCATTTGGGTCGCCCCATTTGCCCGCGGGGGTGCGGTTAATGATAAATTCATTGAAAGGATGGCCGTCCACACGGATCGGCTCCGTTTGCGCTGTAGCAAAATAACCCGGCCCTATTCCGTTCACTTGAACATTATGTTTAGCCCATTCAGTGGCCATATTTTTAGTCAGCATTTTTAAACCGCCTTTGGCAGCGGCGTAAGCGCCAACGGAATTACGACCTAATTCACTCATCATTGAACAAATGTTAATAATTTTTCCACGGCGACGCTCGACCATTTTTTTTGCTACCGGACGAGTCATGGTAAACACGCCAGTGAGATCCGTTTTGATCACCTCTTCAAATTCTGCCACGGGCATTTCCAACAGCGGAATGCGTTTAATAATCCCTGCGTTGTTCACCAGAATATCAATCGCACCGTGATCTTTTTCTATTTGATCAACCGCATTAATAACTTGCTCTTCATCGGTGACATTAAACTTGTACCCGAATGCTTTGAAACCCATATCGCGATAGGTATTAACCGCAGTATCAATTTTTTCTTGCGAGGAGTTACCGTTAATAATCAGAACTGCGCCGGCACTGGCAAGCCCTGCAGCCATCGCCATACCGAGGCCGTGGGTAGCGCCGGTAACGAGTGCGACTTTTCCAGTTAGATCGAAGAGAGGATGATTCATTTTTAGTTACCGTATTTTAAGTCGGAGCCTTATAAGCAAGAGCTGGATCCCCGCT
>CBHTVU010000086.1:0-15684 GCA_966096785.1 uncultured Gammaproteobacteria bacterium
GCCGGCAGTAGTATTGCAAATTGTAATTCCAGGTGCGGTAGTCGATTGCAATTGAGGAACGCTGAAAGGCGTCAATTTACTAATATCATTGCCATCATAAAATTTGGCAAAAGAGTGAGCATCATTTGGTAGAAATGCTCGCTCAAGAACGGTATCTGTGCTCGAGTCCGTTGAACGATAGCCTCCATATAACATCTTACGGATTGCATCGATACGGGTCATGCTAGCCCAGTTTAAAAAGTTTCCACTCCACTCACTACTACCGCCACTGTAATTACAGTAACTTTTACCATTGCTCGGGTCTGAAACTCGACTCGGTTCGAATCTTTGGTTGCTGATGCTGTATGTGTAGCACTTATTACTGTCGAAATAACCGTAGTATTCATACTGACGAACAAAAGAGCGATCTGGAATTCCATCAGGCGCACCACCACTGGAATTCGTTATGTCACTATAATCATCATAAACTTTAAAAAATAATTGATGATCCCTGGACATATTCAACATCATAATGGGTTTGACGGAGTTCAACTGAAATAGAGGAACTTGCGCAGGAGGTACAGCATAGGCGTTATGAATGATTCCAAATGCCATGAAAAATGACGTCAAACCTATTTTAATTTTTCTCGGCAGACACGACATCAAAACGCGGCTTATTTTTGCAATAATATAATTTGCTTGCATTTTTTTTGCTCCGTATTAGCGTCTGACATTTGATTGCAAAATTACGACACTATCATTTGTTAAACCAACACCGCGAGCCGTAACACGATAATAGTCAGCTCCCAAATCCGGTGAATTAACATCAGTGCCATGACCTGCTAAAAGTTTTTCTTTGTTAGTGTCTGAAACCAGCGCCTCAATAACATACGAGGGTTGAGCTATGACACCTTTCAAATTTAATGGCGGAATGACTACCAAATTAGGATCAACCCAATTCGCTGCGGTAAACAGAAGTACAGAGTTTTGGGGGGCTCTTTCCGCATATCTACCATTTGCACCGTTAAACGCAGGTAGAGGTGTTGTGTTATTGATAAAATTTTCACCTTCTCGTAGAGCAGACTCCGCTGCCTGAAATGCCGCATTGTGATTTCTCATGTTGCCCGCCATGGCTTCCTGAAGTCCACTGCCACGAATCGCAGCAAGACTTAAAACCCCAGCTAACAATACAATCACCAACGCAACAATTAAAACCACACCGGTTTCTCGCGAGCCGAAACCATGCTTTTCTATGGTTAACATGAGTAATCTCCTACCTAAATTTATCGACTGCGAATATCAATAGTTGTTGAAAACACCTGACGCAGATATCTATCACGGTCACCTGTTGGCGTCATATTGGGAACAACTTGCGCACCTCTAAAGGTATAGGGTGCAGCCTCTGACACCACAAAATTTTCTGTACTTCTAACTACCAGCTCCAAACGCACCGATGTGACATTTGGCCAGTTTGCAGCTGTGATGGTGGTAGCATCTTGGTAGGCTCCCAAACCCACCGCATAAGTTACGCTCATGCGTTCAACACCTTCTAATACTTCTTCTGGCGGATTTGTATTTGTTCGCTTGAATAAACTGGTCCGCCCAGCCGGCAGACCTGCACTGTCAGCAATAAAATAAACAACGGTTGATATTGGAGAAACAAAACCGGATCTGTAGTTGAAAGGAGCCAAGGCTTGCCAAGCATCCGCGTGATTAATTCTAATCTGGGTGCCGCTTGTCGTGAGAGATGCAATATTGATAACTGTTCCGTTGTAACAATCAGACACTACAGCAGCCTGCCCAACGCACATACCTGCAATGCAATTATTAATTATCGTGGCGCCGTTAGGTTCAACCAAAATATCGTTTGGTGTTGTCGGTTGAGCAATTCCCAAGCCCACTTCCTGCGCTGCACGAACTACCAAAATATTTTCATTCGGGTTTACCGATGCCATACCAAGCGCGGTGGCAGCATTGGGAACATCAGCTACCGTATTATACCCGCGAAGCCCTTCGTTAAAAGATGTGTGCAATGTTCCAGCACTAATGACCATATTGGCGTTTCGTAATTGCATTGGGTCAGCTGAGTTTTCACGTGAACAGCCGGTAGTTCCAATGTGGCGAATATCTTTCGTCATAAACTCGATAGCAAGTCGACCGGTTTCCTGAACTCTTGAAATACCTTGCTGAGAAGAAAAAGATTCTTTACTCGACAAAAATATTTGCACCACGCCAGTCATTAAAACCAGCCCTAAAGTGATGGAAATCATTAGCTCTATCAACGACAAGCCAAGTTGCTTTTTAATTCCTTTGCGCATCACAATCTTGCCCCATATACGAATGTTGAGTTGTCTTCATCTCGCAAATCCGATGTTGCTGATTCACTCCAAACAATAGTAATGGTACAAACAGCAGTTGCAGCGTCGCATTGAATACCGCCTTGACCATTAGGCAAATTGGTTGCAATTGACCTGCGCCACTGATCTAAATCTGCCGCTGCAAGTGGAGCCAACACAGCAGGAGTGTTTAGTGGGTAGGGTGCAGGAGCGATGTTATATGCAGCGAGATTTGGGTTAATCGCCAATCTGGAATTTGGATTATTAATACGTATACGGTCCATAATGTCGTAGGCAAAAATATTGGCTTGCGAACGCATATAGGCTCCATGATTAAACTGGAGTGAGCGAGTTTGCATGGAAACCAGGGCTAACAAGGCAGTTGATAAAATCAGAAGCGCTACCAGCACCTCAACAAGCCCAACACCGTTCTCTCTTCGAATATTAAAATTTTTCATAATGCTTCTACCATTAAGGACAGGCCACGCGCTCTGTTCTTACCATGCCGGATAGGTTAACGGAAACTCTACGGGCAGAATTTCCTGTACAGTTTTGCAAACGCGCATCTACTCTAACGGGATTATTAGTCACTCGCGCAAGAACGCCCATATTATTGAATCGGAAAAAGGTCACTGCACCGCCGCTCTGCACATCAATTACTGCCCGAGGGTCTTGTCGTGGCCAAGCTCGCAATATCACAGGGGGAATTCCAAACACTGTATTGGCCGCGTTATCTGTGTTAGCCATATCGACAAAAACAATAAATCCGTCAGTCCAGTTTCCCGCGCAATTTTGACCATCATTACTGGCACAAATAGATACACGACCGGAGCGTTTAACAGCCTCAGAACGAGCCAAATTAATAGCGTTGGCGAAATCTTCCCCTAACGCGATAGAGCGATTATTCAACATTTGAGTACGAAAATTCGGTATTGCAAGTGCCATTAGCAAGCTGACCACGCTTATAGTTACCAACAACTCAATCAACGTAAATGCTTTTTGCTTTTTAAACATGATGCACCACTCATTAAAATCGGTTTAAGCGCCTAGACGAAACTTTTGCTAGCGATTATATTAACCAAACCTTAACACAGGTGATTTATGGCCGCGCCTGTCTTCTGACATGTGGTCATCAAGGATGAATGAGCGGCTTTTCATAGCTGCTTTAATAACTCGGATATTTCCATGGAGGGAATAATGCGTTCTTTCGGTTTTACTCTTATTGATCTTCTTGTCACTCTTAGCGTTGCAACAGTACTGCTAACCATCGGCTTACCCAACTTTTCAAACCAGATTCAAAAATCTCGCGTTAAAACTGCCACATTGAGCTTGCGAGAAGCATTGCAATTGACGCGAGTTCAAGCTGTTTCTTCAAATCATAGAGCAACTCTTACTAAACAACACGAATGGGATGAAGGCTGGGAAGTTTTTATCGATAAGGATAATGATGGCTTACGCAGTGCTGATGAAAACCTTATACAACAGCACGAAAAATTTGACGGCATTCACATTACAGCTAATAAGCCTGTCAAAAATTATGTCTCTTACATAGGAACAGGTGAAAGTAGGAATGCCAGCGGATCAGCGGGAGGAGCATTCCAAGCGGGTACCTTTACCATTTGTCCAGATAAAAAAGGAGCCGGGTATGAATTAATCCTGGCGCGCGGTGGACGTGTTCGTATGAATGAAATTACTGAAGAAAAATGTAAAGATCAACCGCGCTAAAGGTAGCTGCCTGCAATAAAATCCACTCAGCAAAACGATTTATTGCCGCAAAGCTTTTGGTAATGAAAAACTAATAGTCTCAGGCGTGCCATCCATTTCTTTTGGTATGATTGCGCCGCATTTTTGTAATTTTTCGATGACTTGTTTTACTAATACTTCAGGTGCAGATGCACCGGCAGTGATGCCAATCGAGTTTTTTTCTTTAATCCAGTCTGGATTAATATCGTCAGGACCATCAATTAAATAGGCTTCTGTACCACAGCGCTCTGCCAATTCACGTAAGCGATTTGAATTGGAAGAATTTGGCGAACCCACAACTAAAACCAGATCACACTCAAGTGCAAGTTGGCGTACAGCGTCTTGACGATTTGTAGTTGCGTAGCAAATATCGTCTTTACGTGGACCTTTAATATTGGGAAACTTTTTACGCAACGCATCTATGACCTTCGCGGTATCATCCATAGATAAAGTAGTTTGCGTTACATAAGCCAACGCATCAGCATTTTTTACAATTAAAGAATCAACATCGGATTCATCTTCAACCAAATAGATTTCGCCGCCTCTGCTATTATTGTATTGCCCCATAGTTCCTTCAACTTCAGGGTGACCTTCGTGGCCAATCAAGATACATTCGCGACCTTCGCGACTATACCGAGCAACTTCTATATGAACTTTTGTGACCAATGGACAGGTCGCATCGAAAATTTGAAGACCTCTATTTTCCGCTTCTTTGCGTACTGCTTGCGATACACCGTGGGCACTAAAAATTAAAATGACATCGTCAGGAACCTGATTAATCTCTTCAACAAAAATTGCACCGCGGTCACGCAAACTATCAACAACAAACTTGTTATGCACAACCTCATGACGAACATAAATGGGTGCACCAAACACGTCGAGCGCACGATTGACAATATCAATAGCACGATCAACACCGGCACAAAAGCCGCGGGGATTGGCGAGTTTAATTTCCGTCATGAATACACCTATTTATTACAGCGACAATTTTATTAACAGCAATTTATTGAATGCGGCTCAAAAATATCAATGAACTTGTGCAGGTTCTATTTTCAGGATCGCCACTTCAAACACAATATCGCGGCCAGCAAGCGGATGATTAAAATCCACTGTGACAACATCGTCATTGAATCTTTTTACTACACCGGGTAATTCAGCTTTTTGCGCATCTGCAAAAGACAAAACCAGGCCCTCTTCCAGCTGCAAACCTGCGTCAAATTGGCCACGAGGAATTTCCTGAATATTATTGGGATTGCGTTGGCCAAAACCGTGCTCGGGTTTTATCACAATAGTTTTGCGATCACCTTCTTGCAAACCAAAAATAGCTTTCTCAAAACCTTGTAGTAAATTGCCATCCCCTACGGTGAAAATGGCAGGTTCTTTTTCAAAATTAGAATCAATTAATTCACCATCAGGCATACGTAATGCAAAATGCATAGTGACACGAGTACCTGGACCTAGCGTTAAATCACGCATGAAATTTTCTCTTATCTGAACATTAACCAATGTTTGATTATGCAAAATGGCGCGCTTCACCAGAACCATCAACATTTTCTACGCAACGCAAACAAATTTCCGGGTGTTTGGAATTAGCTCCTACATCCGCACGGTGGTGCCAACAGCGAGCGCACTTTGAATGATCCGATTTTTTCACCGCAACAAATAAACCCGGAACATCTGTGGTCTCACCTTGATCTTCCACTGAAGATCTATCACTTAACGACCGAACTTCAGCTGTTGAGGTGATTAAAACAAAACGCAATTCGTTGGCCAGCTTTTGTAATTCCACCTTTAGCTTTTCGTCGCAATATAAAATGACTTCCGCGCCTAATGAACCACCAACTTCACCGGCTCCGCGCTTGGCTTCAAGTACTTTATTAACCGCGTCCTTAACTTGCGCAATCAAATCCCAATAGCTATCGCTAAAAGTGTCAGCCGGTACAGCAGGCAATTTATACCATTCAGCAACAAATACATTTTCCGCACGCGCACCGGAAATTGTTGGCCATATTTCGTCTGCAGTAAAACTTAAAATCGGGGCGATCCAACGCACCATTGCTTCGATAACATGCTGCAGAGCAGTCTGCGCAGAACGACGTGCTAGTGAATCACCTTTTGTCGTGTACTGACGGTCTTTAATAATATCGAGATAGAAGCCACCCAATTCCACAACACAAAAATTGTGCAGTTTTTGATAAATCAAATGCAGCTGATACGAATCGTAGGCATTAATAATTTCCTGTTGCAATTGCGCTGTACGACCTACAATCCAGCGATCAAGTTGCAGCATATTTTCAACAGGCACAGCATCAGTTTCCGGATTAAAACCTGTAAGATTGGACAAAATAAAACGTGCCGTATTGCGGATGCGGCGATAGGAATCTGCCGTGCGCTTTAAAATTTCATCGGACACGCTCATTTCGGTACTGAAGTCTGTTGCAGCAACCCAGAGCCGTAACACATCCGCACCTAAGTCATTCATGACTTTTTGTGGTGGAATCACGTTGCCGATAGATTTCGACATTTTGCGCCCTTGCGCATCCACAACAAAACCGTGCGTTAACACCGTCTTATAAGGCGGAACATTGTTCATTGCCATGGATGTTTTTAATGAGGATTGAAACCAACCGCGATGTTGATCCGAACCTTCCAAATACAAATCTGCTGGAAAACGCAAACCGGTGCGTTGCTCCAAAACGGCGTAATGAGTAACACCGGAGTCAAACCAAACATCTAAAGTGTCGGTAACTTTTGAATAACTTTCAGCTTCTGTGCCGAGCAATTCTTTTGCATCCAGATCAAACCAGGCATCCATTCCATTTTGTTCAACCTTTTTTGCAACTGCTTCAATTAATTCTGATGTTTTTGGATGCAACTCTTGGGTTTCTTTATGCACAAACAGTGCGATAGGAACACCCCAAGTACGTTGACGGGAGATACACCAATCTGGAGATGTTGCGAGCATTGCATCAATACGCGCTTTACCCCAATCGGGAACCCAATTCACACCATCAACTGCTTTCGCTACTTGATCGCGCAAATTGTTTTTACTCATGCTCACAAACCACTGCGGTGTCGCGCGGAAAATCAACGGCGTTTTAGTCCGCCAGCAATGAGGAAAGCTGTGAGTAATTTTACCTTGCGCAAGCAACGCATTATTTTCAATTAATAGTCCAATAACTTTTTCATCGACTTTATAAACATGATCGCCCGCGAAAGTTTCTACATTAGGACGATAGTAACCGTTGTCGTCGATGTAATTAAGCGTGCCGATTCCGTATTTAACGCCGACGTTAAAGTCATCTGCGCCGTGATCCGGTGCCGTGTGAACAAAACCTGTACCAGCATCTGTAGTGACATGATCACCCAACAACACAGGAACCTGACGAGAATAAAAAGGATGTTGCAGCAACAAATTTTCTAAAGCATCACCTTTTACACGCCCTACTATCTTGCTGGCATCATAATCAAAACCTTCAGCTTTCGCGCGAGCGAAAACACCAGCAGCTAATACTTCAGCAACCAGTAAGCGCTCATCACCAAACTGCACCAGAACGTAATCAACCTCTGCGTTTGCAGAGACAGCCTGATTCGCTGGCAATGTCCATGGCGTTGTAGTCCAAATGACCAACGAAATTTTTCCATTACCAGATAAATTTGAAATGGCTTTAGCAATTGCAGCTTGATCAACAAATGTAAATTTTACATCGATGGAAAAGGATGTTTTATCTTGATACTCAACCTCAGCTTCCGCTAATGCAGAACCACCTACCACACTCCAGTAAACAGGTTTAAAACCTTTGTGCAGATGGCCGTTTTTCGCAATTTTTCCGAGCGAGCGAATAATGTCGGCCTCGAATTTATAATCCATTGTGAGATAGGGTTTATCCCAATCACCCAACACCCCCAAACGCACGAAATCAGTCTTCTGGCCTTCCACTTGTTTCGCTGCATACTCACGACATTTTTGACGGAAAGTTTTTACATCGACTTTATCGCCAGCCTTGCCAAGTTTTTTTTCCACGTTGTGCTCAATAGGCAAACCGTGGCAGTCCCAACCGGGAACATAGGGCGCATCAAAACCGCTTAAGGTTTTACTTTTTACGATAATGTCTTTGAGAATTTTGTTGACCGCGTGACCAATATGAATATCACCGTTTGCGTAAGGTGGGCCGTCGTGCAAAATAAATTGTTCACGGCCCGCACGTGCACTGCGAATTTTTTGATAAAGGTTATTCGCTTGCCATTGTTTCAGCATTTCCGGTTCGCGTTGGGCAAGGTTTGCCTTCATCGCAAAATCAGTGTTAGGTAAATTCAATGTGGCTTTGTAATCTGTCATCACGCTCAACTTATCAAAAAATCTATATAAAAATTTAAATTATGAATTGTCTTTGTGGCCAATCAATCCGGCTAATTTGGGAATTATCACAAGTACGATTAACGCCAGCAGAGTGCATAGAATGGCAGATGATTCACGCCCTAATCCCGCTGCAACACCTATGGCGGCAGTTAGCCAAATTCCCGCTGCCGTGGTTAAACCTTTAAGATCCTTTTCATCATTACCTTTTAAAATGGCACCCGCACCGAGAAAACCAATACCAGAAATAATGCCCTGCATAATACGGCTTAAATCAGCTTCAGAAATCACACCTGCTTCTTGTGGAATCAACACAAACAAAGCAGCACCTATACAAACCAGCATATGTGTTTTAATACCTGCTGATTTACCGCGCTGTTCGCGTTCATATCCCAAGAGCCCACCCAACACAGCTGCAATAAGTAAACGCAGGCTGATACGGGTAATTTCTGCCACATCCCTCAAGTCTGAAAATTCAGCCGCTATAGTTGAACTAATTTGTTCCCAGATTCCGCTCATAAAAACCTTCTTATAAAAAGGTCAAAGGGCTTTGAAAAAGCTAACGTGCTTTATATGGCATGGTTAAGTTCATTTTCAAGGCACCTTAGATATTGAAGAATGCTTTTGCCTGGCTGATATCCATTTGAAGCTGAGCTTTTAATTCATCGAGCGATGCGAATTTTTGTTCGTCACGCAATTTATGGTGGAAAACAACATCAATTACAGCGCCGTAGATATCGCGCGAAAAATTAAATAGATGCACCTCCAACAAAGGTTTTTTAAGCCCGTTTACCGTTGGCCTTACACCAACATTAGCAACACCCTTTACATGGGTGCCGTCTTTAAAAATCGCGGTTACTGCAAACACACCGTGCAAAGGTGAACGATAACGGCGTAAATCCACGTTCGCGGTGGGCACACCTAACTGGCGACCCAATTGTTTACCGTAAACCACGCGACCATAAATGCCGTAAGGCTTACCCAGCAATTTTTCAGCTTCTACAAAATCACCCGCTTCCAATAAGTGACGGATGCGGGTACTGCTTACGCGCGTGCCGTCAATCTCAAGCGTGTGAGTATCTGTTACGGAAAAACCTAATTCCACGCCCCGGCTTTGCAGCAATGTAAAATCGCCTTTGCGATCGCAACCAAAACGAAAATCATCGCCAACCACCAAGTGTTTTACTGCAAGGCCCTGCACTAACACTCTATCAATAAATTGATCTGCAGAAAGACTGCGCAACTCATTGTTGAAATGCAGACACAACACTTTATCGACACCCGCTGCCCATAATGCCTCCAGTTTTTCACGCATGCGCATCAAGCGCGCAGGAGCTTTATCTCCGGCGAAAAACTCCTGGGGTTGCGGCTCGAATACTATAACGACGGCTGGCAAATTCTGATCGCGAGCCACCTGAATTACCTGACGCAAGATAAGCTGATGGCCCAAATGGACACCATCAAACGAACCAATTGTTGCCACGCAACCCTTGTGTTCAGGGTGAAGGTTATGTAATCCGCGGATAAATTCTCGTTGCGCTAGCTGCACGGGTTATTGCTACCTTATAACCGTATTTAAAGGGCGAGAAGTATACAGGAGCAGTGCGTACTGCTGTTAATGTGGCGCACGAAAATCTTTGGGTCGGAAACCTGCAAGCCCTAAACCAAGGATGTAGGCAACGCCACCCGCCAAACACAGCGCTAACAATGAAAGGGCGCGCTCCAGAATACCCCAGACAGCCCAACCATTAAGTAAATGGGATCCAACTAATAAAACCGCAACCATGAGGGCATTGGCCAGGCCGTAACGCAGCCAGATTTTCAGCCAACCCGCTGATGGTACATATACTTCGCGTTTGCGCAAACCACGATATAAGAGCCCCACATTGACATAGGCGGCGAAGGCGGTGGAAATCGCCAAACCTACATGCCCAATCTGCCAAAGGTTATGCAGAGGATAAACAATAATAGCCTTGAGCGTGATACCACATGCTATAGCAATCATGCCGACAGCAACCGGGGTTTTAATGTCCTGCCGCGCAAAGTAACCGGGAGCAAGAACTTTTATCAGCATAAAAGCCAGCAACCCCAGTACGTATGCTTGCAAACTATAGGATGACATTACAGCGGCGTGCTGATCGAACCTGCCATGCTGAAAGAGCGTAAAAATCACCGGCTGAGCCAAAATTACCAACGCGAGCGTTGCAGGCAAGGCAATCAAAATAATCATGCGTATCGCCCAATCCAGGGTCTTGCTGAAATCCTCCGATGAATCCGTCGCATGCAGGCGCGAAAGGCTCGGCATAATCACTGTGCCTATGGCTACCGCAAAAATCCCCAAAGGCAACTCGACTAAACGATCCGAATAATAAAGCCAGGTAATGCTTCCCTCAGGTAACCAGGATGCCGCAATTGAATCCACCAGCGTATTGATTTGGCTAATGGACACACCAAAAAGTGCTGGTGCCATAAGCGCCAAAATGCGCCTTACGCCCGGGTCGCTCCAGTCAATTTTTGGAGATGGTAAAAGTTGCATGCGCTTTAAATGTGGCGCCTGGAATGCAATCGACAAAACACCAGCCAAAAGTACACTCCACGCGAGCGCAAAAGGTACCGACCCTATCATGGGCGCGACAACAAGCATGGCAAAAATAGACACTATGTTTAGTAAGACCGGTGTAAACGCCGATAAAGCGAAACGATCATAGCTGTTGAGAATCGCCCCCATAAAACCGCTGAGGGAAATCAGCATCAAATAGGGAAACATGATGCGAATAAGCGAGGTGTAAAGATCGAATTTTTCTGGATCAGACATAAAGCCTGAGGCAAACGCGGCGCCAAGTACTGGAGCACCAACCACCCCCAAAATCGTAACCACTATAAGCGTGGAGCCCAAACAACCCGCTACGCGATCAATCAAATTTTTGAGAGTTTCCTGAGAACCTTTGGCTCGATATTCCGACAACACCGGAATAAACGCCTGTGAAAATGCCCCTTCCGAAAACAGGCGGCGAAAGAAATTGGGGATGCGAAAGGCTGCGTTGAATGCATCTGCATCACTACCCGCGCCAAGGAAATAAGCTTGCAACTGATCGCGAACCAAACCTGTGACGCGCGACATCATCGTCATAGATCCAGTGATGGCACTTGATCGCAGCAGATTACGCTTTGGAGGCGGCACGTTCAGTGGAGCAGAATCAGACACACGAAATCCTGAATAATGGCAGTTAAAGACCGCGCATTATCCATGGTCTGACAAAGAAGATACAGCCTGGATTACACTAGATTCCTGTGACTTTTTTAATTCTGCACAGAAGGTCGGTGCGACCCAAATTAATTGAGCCTGTTATAGCAACTCACAAATGACGGATTTCAGCAGGGCTTTCCCACCAATTGTTATGCAAACCATCGCAATACATAACGGGAGCATCAATTAACTCTTGTGGGTCAACGTCATCAAGACAATAAACCTTGGGAGCAAAATAATCACCGCCTAGCGCTTCCAGATTGCCGCGCCCAAATGGCCTGACACCGCAGTGTTTGCAGAACAAATGATGCACAGACTGACTGCCAAATTGATAATCACTCAAATCACCTTCACCACTTATCAATTGAAAAGCCTCAGGTTTGACAATCACACTCCAATTACGCGTTTTGATACAGACGGAACAATTGCATTTACTGGTACCTTTGGAAAGGTCGATAAGCGCTTTAAATTTAACCGCCCCGCAGTGACAACTACCGTGATAAGTTTTTTCCATTTTAAATTCCTCTAGTTGTGGTGAGAAAGTGATGACCCTGACCACTATAACCAGTCTTGCTGACAATTCATGTCAGTAGCCTTTTTCCTATCACGGAAGCTATCAAATCCCTGCTAGAAATTGTATTCAAGCCCTACCTGAAACAAATCTATCGTGAAGTCTCCCACTTCACTACGACGCGCCTCAGCACGCAAGCCGAAGGAATCATTCAGCGAATATTTTGCACCTATTCCGTAAACAAGCCCCTGCTCTGAAAAACTATCCCGTTGCGACAGGCTGCCTGTAAACGGCGAAAAACCGCCTGATTTTTTGAACTCGAAATCTACGGCCGTAATACCCAGGAGACCAGTGAGAGAAAAACTCTGTGTCATGCGATAACTGAAAACACCTGAAAGAGAAGCGCCTTTGGCGTCAATGGTGTGTGTGTCATTAGGTTCAACCAGGAAAAAAATGTCGTCCCTCAGCTTGAAGTGGTGACTCGCGCTACCGTAATCCGTAAGGCCCAACTCTGCGGCAAACCATTCGTTAAATTGGAAACCTGCATGAAATCCATAGGTAGAATCTGACGCACGAAAATCCTGATTGGGAACAAATGCAGGTTCGTTCTTTGGACCATCCCCTTTTACGCTGGTGGAACCAACCTCCAGCCCCATATAAAATTGCCCTGCCTCCGCCGCGTATATTTTTTCGCATACCAGCACCAAAGTAAAAAAGAATGCAATGGCAACTGAGATCATTTTCTTCATGGAATACCCCTAATAGATTGATCAATTTCCCCGCTTAATAAGCAAAGTGTTAAATCAGTGTAGGGATTCATCATTCTGAAAAACAGGCGATATTTGCACGCAATTGTTAAAGACTGTACTCGCCTCCACGAAAAATCGATTGACAAACAACACACCCACCTATACTGTATATAAAAACAGTATAACCACGAGGTAATATTATGTCGGTAGTCGCCGTATGGCTATGTGATCGGGATGGCAGTATGTTTGAAGACAAAAAACTTGCAGAAGAACACGATAAGTATTTAGAGCTTGCAGCTAACATCACCCAGTTAATTGAAGACAATATTCCAGGCATTGATGAGCAGCACAGTGAAGCCATAGGTATTTTACTTGCGCAACGCCGCGAACTGCTGGCCAAAGCTTGCAAAGGCAAACCAGATGAATTATTGCAGCCGTTTACTTACGAAAAACCCGTCACCCTGAATGCCAGTATTGCCACCAGGAAATGATCAAAGGAGCTTGATGCTACGGAAGATGCCACTCAAGGACTGAAGTAAGTGGCAATACTAGTTAGTGTTGATAATGCTTCGACAACATTATCGAACATCGCCGAATCATAAGAGCCTGGCATACAAATTCGGCGCAATAACTTCAATACCCGACACCACTCGCCGTATTGATTCTTGGGTACTCCACACACCCAAACCACTTTCGTCACTGCGTTTATGGCCATATTCGCATGGTCGAACCCATTTTCACCACTGCATCTGCCTCAACGGATGTGGTGGTTTTTTTATTTGTCATAAAAGTAGCAAAAGATTTTCACATTCACACGCTAGCCTAATCCTACCGTTTCACACCGTAACGGCTCTTAACTCACACGAGGATTAGCTAATGTTTACGCAATTAGGTCGCCTGAAATATTTAACACTTTTTGCTCTGCTCTGTTCATTTAATGCGAGTGCAGATAATAATCGCGGGCCCGGATCAGGACCACATGAAGATCGGGACATTGATAGAAGCCCTATCCACCAATTGAATTCGTCAATTCAATTAGGACCCCGTCCATTTTATTTAGTAGAAGACATGGACCCAAGCCCGCTTAAAACCAAATTGCAACAATGCTCAGCAGGACCGTTTAAAAAAACTAATTTCTCTATCGCCCACCGTGGTGCACCTTTGCAATTTCCTGAGCACACCAAAGAATCTTATGAAGCTGCTGCAAAAATGGGGGCAGGCGTGGTGGAGTGTGATGTAACTTTTACCAAAGATAAACAACTTGTCTGCCGTCATTCACAATGCGATTTGCACACAACCACAAATATTTTATCGATACCTGCACTTGCTGCAAAATGTACTCAACCTTTTACACCTGCAAACGCCCTAACTGGCGAACCTGCAACAGCAAATTGTTGCACAACGGATATAACACTTTCCGAATTTAAAAGCTTGCAAGGGAAAATGGATGGTTTTAATCCCAAGGCAACAACCGCTGAAGAATACATGGCTGGCACGCCTAGCTGGAGAACAGATTTATATGCGGGTAAAGGTACGCTATTAAGTCACGCGGAAAGTATTCAATTATTTAAAAAACTTGGCGTTAAATTTACACCGGAATTAAAATCTGCCAGCGTGCCTATGCCTTATCAAGGAACCTATACCCAAGCGGCTTATGCGCAACAACTGATTGACGAATATTATGAAGCGGGCGTGAAGCCTCGTGATGTATGGCCACAATCATTTGACCAGCAAGACATTCTTTATTGGATAAGCCACGAACCAAGATTTGGCAAACAAGCCGTTTATTTGGACGACGCAGATACACCGCAAGATCTTCCTACCTTAAATGAATTACGCTCGCTCGCAGCAAAAGGTGTAAAAATTGTAGCACCACCTATTTGGGCATTGGTGACCTTAGATAGCAAAAATAAAATCATTCCTTCCGACTATGCACGCAATGCAAAAGCAGCAGGTTTGGATATTATTACCTGGTCATTTGAACGCGCAGGTCCACTTAAAAATGGTGGTGGCTGGTATTACCAAACCGTTAACCCGGCATTAAATAACGATGGCGATATGTACAATGTACTAGATGTACTCGCCAAAGATGTTGGAGTTATTGGAATATTTTCAGATTGGCCAGCCAGTGTAAGTTATTACGCGAGCTGCATGAATCTTGAGTAACAATTAAAAACATATGAATCATCGCGTTTGCAGTACCAAGCGCGATGATTTTTAATAAAGACCGCAGCTCCTATCGTCAGGTGTATCAGCCGGCAACTTGACTACATCCCTTCAAATGCAGTGACTTTTTATTGGTGATAAACTTCCTTAAAATCTTTCACCACTTACTTAGTGCACCTCCAACATGATAAACATTCATCACCTCACCAACTCTCGTTCACAACGAGTCATATGGTTACTGGAAGAGTTAGGCCTCGAATACATTATTACCTTCCACGAACGAGATAAAAAAACACAGAAAGCAGCAGAATCTTTGCACAATGTTCACTCTCTCGGTAAATCTCCGGTATTAATTGATAACGCAGTGACCCTAGCGGAAACAGGAGCAATTTTTGACTATCTACTTGAAACTTACGATAAAGACAAACTCATTCCGCCTAACGGGAACACAGCACGAGTAAATTATTTGTACTGGAAAAATTTCGCTGAAGCATCACTCATGCCCTATTTAGCGATGACAAAACTATTTTCCAGAGTCGAGCAAGGAACTCCATTTATTTTCCGACCCATCGCAAGATTAGTCATTAAAAAAATTA
>CBHTVU010000087.1:0-15643 GCA_966096785.1 uncultured Gammaproteobacteria bacterium
GTGATTATGGATCCATTAATGTTACTCCCTATAGTACGGATACTTATGGAGGAAAGGTAACTTTCGGTTATCCTATTTCTGAAATTGAACGCATAGGTTTTGATATTGGACTGAGACGCTTGGAAGTGACTCCGACGAGATATTCTTCGCAAGAGATTGAGCGAACGCCTTTATTGATCAATGGTACATTAATAAATAGAACCGATAGGGGTTATCAGGCCGTTGCTGATAGATATATAACTCTGGATCAATTAAGTGAAATACAAGAACGTCTGGCTAATGGCACTGACTTTATCTCAGGCACTTATCCACAGCAAACTATTACGAAAGATCTGTTAAGGGACGAGGGATTTCTGGATAAATACGGTGATACCTTCGATGATGCGCAGCTGAGTGTTTTTTGGTCAAAGGCCACGCTTAATAGGGGTATATTGCCAGATCGCGGTGCATCACAACGTCTTTCAGCAGAAATGACGGTTCCAGGCGGCGATCTGGAATATTACAAGTTGGATTACGAGGCGCAGTATTTTCAACCTCTCACTAGGAGTTTAACATTACGGCTTCACGGTCGGTTGGGATACGGCGAGTCTTATGGTAAAACTGATCGGCTACCTTTCTTCGAAAATTTCTATGCCGGCGGGTTTGGTTCAGTGCGTGGTTTCGAACGAAATTCTTTGGGGCCGAGAAGCAGCGTGCAGGAAGTGGTGAATGGCGTCGTTCCTACTGCCTGGGATGATTTGAATGGTGATGGCAAGGCTTATGAGAAGGACGGTAAAACTCCCCAAGCCGGCGAGCTATCTGCGTATGCAGCTATCTTGTGTGACGAACCAACTTGTGTAATTCAGGATAAGATTCTCACTAGTTATAATCCTGATCCCAAAAATGTTTATGGCCGTAATCGCGGCGCATTTGGCGGAAACGTGATCATGGAAGGCGGAGCTGAAATACTTTTCCCCTTACCGTTTATTAAAGATCAGCGCTCTTTGCAAACGACATTGTTTTTGGATGCGGGCAACGTATTTGATACCAATTGCGGTGCGCTGCAGAGAAACTGTTATGCTGTAAGCGCAGATCAAATTAGGGCATCTGTTGGTCTGGGTTTGACTTGGATTTCCAGTTTTGGTCCTATGCAATTCAGTCTTTCCAAGCCCATTAGCAAAAAGGGCGACTACGACGATTACAAAATATTTGACTTCACTCTGGGTCAAACATTTTAGAAAATATAAGACTTTAAATTATTAATGATGAGGAAATGCTTGTGAATTTTACAAAAAAATGTTTAGTAACTGCAGCTTTGTGCATGATGTCGGTTGTTAGTTTTGCTGAAACCAAAATTGCCATCATCAATCAAGAGGGTGCAATTTTCTCTACAACTATTGCGAAAGCTCGTTTTGAAAAGCTCGAAAAAACTGCGGATTATGCAGCTACTAAAGCAAAGCTGGATGCTATCTCTGCAGACTTAAAAGCATTGCAAGATTCGGCCAACAAAGAAGGCGCAACCTGGGCGGCTGAAAAGAAAAATGAAGTCGCGAAAAAACAGCAAAGCTTGCAGCAAGATGGTCAATTTAATGCCAAAAAACTTCAAACTTCTCGTCAGGAGACTGCTGAAGCTATTGCTCAGGAGTTAGGTGCCAAGTATCAAGCGGCAGTTAAGCAAATTATTGAATCTGAAAAAATTGGTTTGTTGTTACACTCCAGTGCAGCCTTATTTACCACACCGGAATATGATATCACTGCAAAAGTGACAGACATTATTAACAAAGCCAAGTAATTAATGTGTCAAATGTTACTCAAGAATATACTTTAGTCGAATTGGCTCAGCGCATTAGCGCTGAGCTAGTTGGTGATCACCAGCATAAAATTTCCGCCCTCGCTACACTTCAAGCCGCAACACCTACAGATCTTAGTTTTATCGCTAATCCTGCCTATAAAAAATACTTACCCGGAACTCGGGCAGGTGCGGTTATTTGTGCATCGGATTTAGCTGAACAAGTTATTGGTAATAAATTAATTGTGGCTAACCCGTATCTTGCCTATGCACACTTAACGGCTTTGTTTGATAAAAGTTCGGGACAAGATGTTGGTGTTCATCCTTCAGCAGTAATTGGCAAGAACTGTGTGTTGGGAAGTGATATTCGTATAGGCGCAAATGCCGCTATCGGTAATGACGTAAGCCTTGGCGACGGAGTTGATATCGGCCCCGGTTCAGTTATTGGAAACAATACAACTATTGGTCAGCGCACCAGGCTTTATGCAAACGTAAGTATTTATCACGGAATCACCGTAGGTAGCGACTGCATCTTCCACAGTGGGTGCGTTATAGGTGCCGATGGTTTCGGTTTTGCCCCGTCTCGGGAAGGATGGGTAAAAATTCATCAGCTAGGTGGAGTCACAATCGGGGATAAGGTTGAGATAGGTGCAAATACCACCATTGATCGCGGCGCTTTGGATGATACCTTCATAGATGATGGTGTGATTATCGATAATTTGGTTCAAATTGGTCATAATGTACGACTTGGAAAAAATACGGCAATTGCGGCGCATACTGCTATTGCTGGAAGTACGACTATTGGAAATGATTGTACTATTGCAGGCGCAGTCGCTATTGCGGGTCATGTAACCTTGGCTGACAAAGTGCACATTACAGGAATGAGTATGGTTTCCAGCTCAATTACCGAGGCCGGTTCTTATTCATCGGGTGTTCCTTTAGGCCCAACCAAAGAATGGCGTAAAAATGCAGCACGTTTTCGTCAGCTAGACAGCTTGGCAACGCGTCTCATTAAGCTTGCGCGTAATGCATCCCAAGATGAATAACACCTGATTGATTCTTTAAAAATATTTTGCAGTTCAACTTTCCATGAAGCATTTTATATGTGTCGATGCGGTTTGTATTGTCGGCACTAATAGCTACTTTTGAATTTATACCTAAGGCCATTTAACTATGATGGATGTCAATGAAATACGTGAATATTTGCCGCACCGCTATCCATTTTTACTGGTGGATCGCGTAGTGGAATTGATAGAAGGTGAATCCATTATTGCCTACAAAAATATTACGGTGAATGAAGAAGTTTTTAATGGCCATTTTCCGCAAAGTCCAGTATTTCCTGGCGTTATGATTATTGAAGCTATGGCGCAGGCATCAGGCATTCTCGGTTTTAAAACCATGAATAAAAAACCACAAGATGGCTCCATTTATTTATTTGCCGGGGTCGATGATGTTCGATTTAAACGGCAAGTTATTCCTGGTGACCGTTTGCAGTTAGAGTCGCGCGTTGTGTCAGAAAAACGCGGCATTTGGAAGTTCGAATGCAAAGCAACTGTCGATGGTGTTCTGGCTGCATCTGCAACCATTCTCTGCGCGGATCGTAAAGTATAAAAGCCTAAGTTGATCGACCAGTTTTACAATGATTGAGAAATCTACCCAGTGACGAGAGTTTATCTTGATTGATTCACACGCAATAATTCACCCCAGCGCGAAACTTGCACCCGATGTAAAAGTTGGTCCGTGGACTCTTATAGGGCCCAATGTTGAAATCGGTGAGGGCTCCATCATTGAGTCTCACGTTGTGATTAAAGGCCCCACTGTTATTGGAAAACATAATCACATCTATCAGTTTTCGACAGTGGGCGAGGATACTCCTGATTTAAAATACAAAGGCGAGCCAACGCGTTTAGTGATTGGTGATCACAACACTATTCGAGAAGGAGTGACTATCCATCGCGGTACCATTCAGGACCGCAACGAAACAACAATTGGCAATCACAATTTGATTATGGCTTATGTCCATGTCGGACATGACAGCGTCATTGGCAATCACTGTATATTGGTAAACAATACGGCGTTGGCTGGCCATGTACATATTGGCGATTGGGCAATACTGAGCGGTTACACGTTAGTTCATCAATTTTGTCATATTGGCGCCCATAGTTTTACCGGGATGGGCACTGCTGTTGGCAAAGATATTCCTGCCTACGTTATGGTTACCGGTAATCCCGCGGAAGCAAAAAGTATTAATGCGGAAGGTTTGCGCCGTCGCGGATTTAGTGCTGAAGAAATTGCTGTTATTACAAAAGCCTACAAACTTATTTATCGTCGTGGCCTAACAATTGATGAGGCTCTGGTCGAAGTTGAGGCACTGATTCCAGAGTGCGATCGTTTATTGCCATTAATTCAATCTATAAAAGAATCCACACGCGGTATTGTGAGATAAAAATTATTTTATTGGTTTCAAAAAATAAAAAGAACGAAAAAGAAATTTTTATTGGGGCTGGTAAATGGATCGTATTCACATAGGCATTGTTGTCGGAGAAGCTTCAGGCGATATTCTTGGTGCTGCATTAATTTCTGAATTGAGAAAGCTATACCCCAATGCCGAGTTTTCCGGAATTGGTGGCCCTCGCATGTTGGAACTGGGTTTCCATTCCTTTTTTCCGCAAGATCGTTTGGCAGTGATGGGTTTAATTGAACCACTCAAGCGCTTACCCGAACTGCTTCGAATTCGTAAATTTCTGCGTGAACATTTTATCGCCAATCCCCCAGCGGTTTTTATTGGAATTGATTCACCGGATTTTACAATTTCTTTAGAACGATCCTTAAAAGAAAAAAATATTAAAACAGTTCACTATGTCAGCCCCTCCGTATGGGCGTGGCGACAAAAACGTATTTTTAAGATTGCAAAATCGGTAGATTTAATGCTTACGCTTTTGCCATTTGAAGCCGCGTTTTATGAAAAGCACAATGTGCCCGTTGAATTTGTAGGTCACCATCTGGCCGATGAAATTTCAGAACATGTTGATAAATTCCAGGCGCGTCGTGAGCTGGGAATTCCTGAGCATGCACGCGTAGTAGCTCTGTTGCCAGGTAGTCGTGCCAGTGAAGTAGAGCGCATGGGTAGTTTGTTCATGCACGCTGCAGTATTTTGTTTGGAGCAAGATCCCGAGTTGTTATTTTATATTCCCGCCGCCAACTCTGATCGCTATCGTCAATTACATTTACAGCTCAATGATTATGTGGATTTTTCTCTGCAATTATTTAACGGTAATTCACACAAAGTGATGGC
Source organism: uncultured Gammaproteobacteria bacterium (assembly GCA_966096785.1). GTDB lineage: Bacteria > Pseudomonadota > Gammaproteobacteria > Pseudomonadales > Cellvibrionaceae > Cellvibrio. The sequence goes on from CBHTVU010000087.1 coordinate 5,064, forward strand.
AGCTGCCGATGTTGTCTTACTGGCATCAGGTACGGTAACGCTCGAGGCCTTATTGCTCAAAAAACCTATGGTTGTTGCATACAAAATGGCTCCACTTGGTTTCAGGATATTATCCTGGCTTGTTAAAACCCCTTATATTTCGTTGCCTAATTTATTAGCTGGAAAGTTATTGGTGCCTGAACTCTTGCAAAACGAGGCTACCCCTGAAAAACTGAGTGCAGCCGTTATGAATTATTTTGAAAATCCTGAAGAAACTCAGCAATTGGTAAACACCTTTGCTGAAATGCATACGAATTTAAAACGCGGTGCCAGCGCACGTGCAGCAGCAGCAATTGCAAAATTAATAGATAAAAATTGATTTGGGATTTCTATGATCTTTGAACCCTGTGTATGTACATATCAAGGAATATTGCTAGCCGGTTGCGATGAAGTAGGTCGTGGCCCTTTGGCTGGCGACGTGGTGGCAGCGGCCGTAATACTCGATCCGGAAAATCCGATTGAGGGTTTGGATGATTCCAAAAAGCTAACAGAAAAAAAGCGCGAACTGTTATTTGATGAAATTAAAGTGAAAGCCAAAAGTTGGTGCGTTGCGCGCGCGTCGGTTGCGGAAATAGATCAAATAAATATTTTACAAGCGAGCTTGCTCGCGATGCACCGTGCAGTGCAAGGTTTACATCTCCAGCCTGAATATGTATTAGTCGATGGCAATAAATTACCCAAGTGGAAATACACAGCTGAAGCTGTAGTAAAAGGTGATAGTCGTGTTCAAGCAATCAGCGCTGCCTCAATACTCGCAAAAGTCGTACGCGACCGCGAGATGATTGAGTTTGATAAACAATATCCCGGTTACGGTCTAGCGGATCATAAAGGCTATCCGACTAAATTTCACATGGATGCGCTTATTCGTCTTGGCATTACCGAAATTCATCGTAAAAGTTTTGCGCCGGTGCGAGCGCAAGTTGAACAAATTGAGTTGTTTTAGTGAGTAATATTTGCGATGTCGATTTGCATCATTTGAAATCCGGTAAACGCGTTGTATTGAAATCGTTTAATGGCAGTTTGATTGCACCTAAAGATGTAAAACCGGAAGAAAATTATTGGCTTTTGATCGGCAGTAAAGCAGTTGTGGAACAAACAAATGACAGTGATCGAGTTTTGATTAAATTTGAGCGTGAGTTATCGATCTTGGGTTTGATTAACCACAATGATGTAAAAAATTCGTTGTGGATATTAATTAGCGATTTAAAGTTTGTTTGTCGGTATTAAAGGCGAAGGTCGCTGGATACCCAAAGGGCATGACAATTCCCATATTGATAGTGGCTCCTGTTAAATAGGGAGTCGTCATCCCCGTTAGGGGATCCAGTGACCTAAAGCATAAAGCTGGATCTCCTGCTCGGACAAAATAAAGTTGTTCATTTAAAATCATAGTAAGCACATCGCTTCTCACCATTACGAAAATCCAATGACCGCAAATTTTATCCATCTACGCCTACACACCGAATTCTCGCTAGTCGACAGTCTGGTGCGTATTAAGAAGCTCGTGAAACGCGTAGCTGATTTAGACATGCCTGCCTGCGGCATCAGTGACCAATGTAATTTTTATGGACTGATTAAATTTTATAAAGCGGCGCAGGGCGCGGGAATAAAACCGATCATAGGCAGCGACTTTTGGATGGCTAGTAGTGACAGTGAAGGTAAGCCTACATTGTTAACACTGTTCGCTATGAACGATACTGGCTATAAAAATATTATTGAATTAATTTCGCGCGCATGGCGCCAAGGCCAGCAGCAAGGTGTTGCTTATATTCAGCGCGAATGGGTGAGTGAATTTAGCGAAGGTTGCATTGCGCTCTCTGGAGGAAAGTTTGGCGATGTAGGTATGTGTCTAGTTGCAGGTCGCGCTGATCAGGCACACGAATTATTACGCGGTTGGATGCGCGATTTTCCGAATCGTTTTTATTTGGAATTACAACGCACCGGGCGTGAAAACGATGAAATTTATCTTCATTCTGCGGTGGCACTTGCCGATGAAATGCAATGCCCGGTAGTTGCGACCAACGATGTGCGTTTTATAAATCGCGATGAATTTGAAGTGCACGAAGCGCGCGTTTGTATCAGCGAGGGCCGCGCGTTGGACGATTCACGTCGTGAACGTCGTTACAGCGAGCAACAATATTTGCGCTCTGCTGAAGAGATGACAGAATTATTTAGCGACATTCCAGAGGCATTAGAAAACTCTCTTGAAATCGCTAAGCGCTGCACCGTAAATATCCAAATGGGCAAATACTTTTTGCCGGCATATCCGGTGCCCGAAGGTTTATCCGAAGGCGATTTTTTTAGAAAAATTTCTGAAGAAGGTTTGGAGAGACGGCTCGAGCGTATTCTCGATAAATCCGCTGCTGATTACGCGGAGCGGCGTAAAGTTTACGATGACCGTTTGAAATTCGAACTGGACATTATTATCCAGATGGGTTTCCCAGGCTATTTCCTTATAGTGATGGATTTCATTCAGTGGGCGAAGGATCACGATATTCCTGTAGGACCAGGCCGTGGTTCTGGTGCGGGTTCGCTCGTCGCTTACGTGCTTTTAATTACTGATCTCGATCCGCTGCAATACGATTTGCTATTCGAACGTTTCCTGAATCCTGAACGCGTTTCCATGCCTGACTTTGATATCGATTTCTGCATGGATGGACGCGATCGCGTTATTTCTTACGTGGCCGACAACTATGGCCGCGATGCGGTAAGCCAAATCATTACCTTCGGTACTATGGCCGCAAAAGCGGTGGTGCGCGATGTGGCGCGAGTGCAAGGTAAGTCATACGGTTTGGCTGACAAGCTCTCTAAAATGATTCCGCCAATGCCAGGTATGACCTTGGCCCAGGCACTTGAAGAGGAGCCGATCCTCAAAGAGTTTTTGGCAGGCGACGGCGACGGGCAAGAAATTTGGGAGATGGCCGTGCAACTCGAGGGTTTAACGCGTAACGTCGGTAAACATGCCGGTGGTGTAGTCATTGCGCCTACAAAGTTGACTGATTTTGCGCCCTTGTTTAGCGATGAAAGCGGCGGTGGCCTTGTAACTCAATTCGATAAAAATGATGTAGAAGAAGCCGGCCTCGTTAAGTTCGACTTTCTTGGTTTGCGCACCCTCACGATTATCGATTGGGCGCGCATTATGATCGACAAGCAGCGCATTAAACTTGGCGAGGCTCCGCTCGATATTTCTGCAATTCCGCTGGATGACACTGCCACCTTTGCATTACTCAAACGCGCGGAAACTACCGCTGTATTCCAGCTTGAATCGCGCGGTATGAAAGACCTGATCAAGCGTTTGCAGCCGGATAATCTCGAAGATTTGATCGCGCTCGTTGCACTTTTTCGTCCCGGTCCATTGGAATCGGGCATGGTGGATGACTTTATCAACCGTAAACATGGTCGAGCCCAGGTCGCTTATCCCGATGCGAAATTCCAGCACCATACCCTTAAGCCAGTACTTGAGCCGACCTACGGAGTTATCGTTTATCAAGAACAGGTAATGCAAATCGCGCAGGTGCTGGCGGGCTACACCCTGGGTGGCGCGGACATGTTACGTCGCGCCATGGGTAAGAAAAAGCCGGAAGAAATGGCCAAGCAGCGCTCGGTATTTGAAGAGGGTGCGAAAAGCCAGGGAGTTGACCCGGAACTGGCCATTAAGATTTTCGATCTTGTAGAAAAGTTCGCAGGCTACGGCTTCAACAAGTCGCATTCAGCCGCCTATGCCTTGGTTTCCTATCAGACCGCCTGGCTAAAAGCGCATTACCCGGCGCATTTTATGGCTGCGACCATTTCATCGGACATGGATAAAACCGACAAGGTGGTGACATTTATTGAAGAATGTCGGCACATGAAATTGAAACTCTTGCCGCCGGACGTGAACTCCGGTGAGTTCAAATTCACCGTGAATGACGAAGGCAATATTATTTATGGTTTGGGCGCTATCAAAGGTTTGGGCGAGGGTCCGGTGGAAGCCATCATTAACGCACGCAATCAAGGTGGGGCCTTTAAGGATCTCTTTGATTTTTGTGCACGTGTAGACCCGCGCAAAATTAATAAGCGCGCCCTTGAGGCACTTATTCGCAGTGGTGCTGCGGATAACCTGGGACCAACAGTCAATACACCCAAACACAGTCTCGATCATGATCGCGCAGTTATGTTCGCCTCCATGAGCGAAGCGGTAAAAACAGCAGAGCAAAAGGCCGCTAATAACAGTGCAGGCATGATGGATTTGTTTGGCGAAGTCATTGCTGGTGATTCAGCGGAAACCGATGTGTATGCCGATTTCCGCCGGGTCCGCACCTGGACAATGAAGGAGCGGTTACACGCTGAAAAGGAGACGCTTGGTTTATATCTCACTGGTCATCCCATTGATGAGTATGAGAGCGAATTGCCGCATCTTGTGAGTTCGCGCATTGCCGATCTAAAGCCGGATAAATATGAGTCGCGCGGTGAAAAAGGTAAGGGCGATGAAAAACCTCGTCAGTCAGTCGCAGGTTTGGTCGTTGCGCAACGAACCATGAAAACCAAACGTGGCGATACAATGGCATTCGTTACGCTGGATGATCGCACCGGGCGAATTGAGATCGCGGTGTTTGCCGATACCTATATTCAATGCCGTGATGTTTTACTAAAAGATGGGTTGCTTGTGATCGCAGGTCAGGTAAGTGTGGACGATTTCAGCGGCATGTTAAAAATGCGCGCCATGACGATTCGTCCGCTGGTTGAATTACGCGAAGAGCGAGCACAAGAATTGTGTTTGGAGCTGGAATCAGGAGCATTGCCTGCTAACTTTATTCGACAGATCTCTGAAATTCTCGGGCCCTATCGCAGCACGCCCAATCAACCGGGGCGCTGCCCCTTAGTTATTGATTACCGTCGCAGTAATGCGAAAGCCCAAATCAGATTGGGCGCAAACTGGAATATTCGCCCTGAAGACGAACTTCTCCAGCGGCTGCGAGACAACTATGGCGCTGGAAATGTGCGGTTGGTTTATTAATTAGAACGACCTCTATCGTTATGGTTGTACGTGGTACCCGGCGATTTTTTAAGCAGAAGATGTCGTAATATTACGTCCATATGATGGAATTTCATGAGAAATGATCGACTAAATCGCGTGTTTCGCGTAAGGTAGCCACCCAATTATCGCGCCGTTTTAAGCAGTTATTTATCGTTGCTACAGGCGCAGCAAAAGAATTTTCCGGCGGTAGCCCACTCCTAAATACAGAGCCAATAATTGCTATGAATCTGAATTATCTGGATTTTGAACAGCCCATTGCTGAACTCGAAGGCAAGATCGAGGAATTGCAGCTTGTTGGTAATTCCAGCGATGTAAATATTGCTGATGAAATCGCCAAGCTGCGTCAAAAAAGCAGCAAGCTTACCGAAAATATTTACGCCAAATTAACTGCTTGGGATGTTGTGAAAATTGCACGTCACCCACAACGCCCTTATACATCTGATTATATCCCGCGAATTTTTACTGAATTTGAAGAGTTGCACGGCGACCGTCATTTTGGCGATGACAAAGCGATTATCGGAGGCGTTGCCCGTTTAGACGGCAAACCGGTTATGGTTATCGGCGAAGAAAAAGGCCGCACTGTGCATGAAAAAGTCATGCGCAATTTTGGTATGCCAAAGCCAGAGGGTTATCGCAAAGCATTACGTTTAATGGAAATGGCACAGCGTTTTAAAATGCCAGTAATCACATTAATTGATACTCCCGGTGCATATCCAGGGATAGATTCGGAAGAGCGCGGTATTTCAGAATCTATCGCGCAAAATCTTGCAGTCATGTCGCGTTTGCGTACGCCCATTATTTGCACCGTGATCGGTGAAGGTTCGTCAGGCGGTGCACTGGCGATTGGTGTAGGCGACCAACTTAACATGTTGCAATATTCAACCTACTTTGTAATTTCTCCGGAAGGTTGCGCGAATATTATTTGGAAAACAGTTGCTAAAGCGCCTGATGCTGCGCAAGCAATGGGCGTAACTTCAAAAGTGTTGCAAGATCTCGGCATAGTGGATGAAACAATTCCCGAGCCATTAGGTGGTGCCCATCGTGATGTGGATGCTATGTCGAGAAAATTGCAGGAACGCCTGGTTGCACAAGTTGATAGACTTTCCAAAGAGCCGATTGATGCACTTCTTGAGCGTCGCTACGAGCGTCTGATGAGTTATGGAAATCCATAAGCTTTGAAGATTTAAAAAAGCCGCTGATTTTCAGCGGCTTTTTTATTTGAGCTGTCCCTTCCTGAAATTGGTTTAGAAATCAAAAGATCTTAATTATTTAAATAGTCGTCTGAAAAACCGTTGAACGCGATCTCTAGCGGGAGAGTTGGATGATGACTCCGGCGTTTGTTCAGCGTCCATATCTATATCCTGCACAACTCTGAAGCCTGTGGTGATATTGCCCTTGCTCGATGCCAAAACAGATTTTGCATTGAGTGAAATATTTTTCACGCTATCATTAAATGAACCACCGCGAATAACTCGCTCTTTGCATAATAAATTTTCAGTGGAACTGTCACCACAATCAGCCACCCACTCAGCGACATTTCCCGCCGTATCATAAAGACCAAAGGTATTTGGAGGGTAGGCACCAATAGTTTTGGTTTTGTTTGCAAACAATGCGGATAACCAGGGCTTACAGCCATAACGACAATTCGCAAATAGCTCTGCATCTTCCGCTTTACTACCCCACCAGAATTGTTCAGTGCTATTTCCTCTTGCAGCAAATTCCCATTCTGCTTCTGTTGGCATGCGAAAATTTTTACCTGTAGTTTTGCTTAGCCAACTTAAATAAGCCTGTGCGTCATTCCAGCTCACATTAATAACGGGTCTCTTGCCTCGCCCCCATCCATTATCATCTGGTAGATCAAGATGATTGGCTTTAGCAAAATAATCATACTCATCGAAAGTAACTTCGTATTTGCCTATATAAAAATTTTTCTCCAGGGAAACTTTGCGGGTGTAATTATTTGAATCTGCATTATCGATAATGATTTCTATAAGCTCTGGAGATAATAGATTGCTGTTGTCGGTGACTGACTGATAAAGCTCGTATTTCAGTGGCACCTGGGCTTTTGAAAAATGAACCCACTCCGTTTTAGTGTCGTAGCCTGGCGCACTGATTTCTAACTGATAATTTCCTTGTGGAAGAGCCATATCAGGTTGATATTTTTCTTTGATATTTAAAATGCGTACCTTGGCGAAATCGGGTTCTGTAATTACCTTAAAAGGCATGAGTTTTACAGTGGCAGAATCACCGTTCTTTATTTCGCCATTGGCTAGAAAGATGAGATAAATTAACGCGAAAAAAACGAAAAATATGATCAAAAGATATTTTTTGTTCCGGCTGCTTTGCTCTTGCACTTCAAGAGTACCACTTAAAACCTGGGTTTCGTCCAAGGCTTGGGTGGATGAGCCAAGCTGGTTTTTATTTGATATGAGGGCTTGCAGTTGCTGATAGCGCTTTTTCAATTCGAACTGAAAACTGTTGAACAGGTTAAAGCTGATCGCCTTTAAAAGTTGAGTGTTATTAGGTGAATTCTGCGACTGGGTATTGGTGGATTGATTCGCATTTTTAATTATTTTTAATTCTTGAATCAATTCACGGCCGTTTTGAAAACGCTGGATCGGTTTTTTCGCCAGCAGCTTATCAACAACGGCCTGATACTCTGCAACCTCCACAGGTAACCGCGGAGCTTGCTCGCCAATATGTTGTAATGCCAGTGCAATAGCATCGTCGTTTTGGAAGGGGCGAGTGCCTGTAAGCATTTCGTAAAATAAAATACCAAGGCTGTATAAATCTGAACGCCCGTCCAGCGCTTCACCTTTCGCCTGTTCAGGGCTCATGTAGTAAGGTGTACCTACTACCTTGCCAACTTGCGTCATGGATGAATCTGATTTTACAAGGCGTGCAATTCCAAAATCCGTTAACACCGGTGAGCCGTCTGCACGAAATAAAATATTTTCAGATTTAATATCCCGGTGAACATAACCCTTATTGTGCGCATGTGCCAGTGCGCTGGCGATGGCCATTACATAATTGGCAGCTGTATGTGCCGGAATGCTTTTTCTAATTTTTTGATCTAAAGATCCGGCGGGTAAATATTCCATCGAAATATAATTCATGCCGTTGTAACGACCAATGTCGTAGATCGGAATTATATTTGGATGTGATAACTGACCGACTATTTCTGCTTCGCGCTGAAAACGATTATGAAACTCGGGATCGTAATCCAGCTCCGGTTTCATTATTTTCAGCGCAACAGTACGATTTAAACTTAATTGTGTGGCTAGAAATACAGTGGCCATGCCTCCACTATTTATTTTGCGCAGAATGGTATAGCCCGGGAGCTGCAGTTCGGTGGCTATTGGCTCTTCGTCCAAATTTTTTTGGGTTCCGCTATGCATGCTCACGAAATACCTTAGTTATTGCTCGCTTGATGTTTAAAGTCATTTTTTCTTAGGCGGTTTGGAATGATGTGATTTTTTCTCGGCAGGTTTATTGATTGCCGACGTTGCATTAAATTTCTTTGCGCTTTCGAATTTGTCGCCAAACGCTTTTGCTGCAGGTTTCTTGGTTGTAGCTGGCGTTAATGCGGAATGGCCGGTTTTCGATTTGGTAGCTAGTTGCGCACGTGCGTTCGGATTGACATTACGTTGACCTGGTTTAGCTGCACCGCGTGCCGTTTTCTGAGGATTATCTTCCGACGGAATTAACGCCGATGCAGCGGAACCAATTAAATGACCTTTGCGCATTTTAATTAGGGCTTCGCGTATAACTGGCCAACCTGCAGGATCATGGTAGCGCAATAAGGCTTTGTGTAAACGGCGCTGATCGAGTCCGCGTGGAATAGTAATTTTCCCACTCTTGTAGGTTAATTTTTTAAGCGGGTTGCGCTCGGAAACATACATGGCGGTTGCCAGTGACATAGGGGATGGATAAAAAGTTTGTACCTGATCCACTTCAAAATTATTTTTCTTCAGCCACAGCGCCATGTTCACCATGTCTTCATCTTTAGTGCCAGGATGTGCAGCGATGAAGTAGGGGATTAAATATTGCTTTTTGCCCGCCTCACGAGAAAACTTTTCAAACATTTTTTTGAAGTCGTAATAGCTACTCATTTTCGGCTTCATCATCTGCTCAAGCGGACCGTCTTCGGTGTGCTCGGGTGCAATTTTTAAATAACCGCCAACATGATGCGTCACTAATTCTTTTACATATTCAGGGTCGCGTACTGCAAGGTCATAACGCAAACCTGACGCAATCGAGATGCGATTCACGCCTTTAATTTTTCGCGCTGCGCGATAAAGCGCAGTCGTATGTTTATGATCGGTCGTTAAGTTTTTGCAAATCGTGGGGTATACGCAGGACAGGCGCCGGCATTTGGAAAGCGTCGGCATATCTTTGCAGGTAAGGCGATACATATTCGCCGTTGGTCCACCGAGATCTGAAATGTGACCGGTAAAACCCGGTACTTTTTCGCGGATATCTTCAATTTCTTTTAGGATAGATTCTTGCGAACGGCTTTGAATAATTCGGCCCTCATGATCGCTGATAGAACAAAAAGTAAAGCCACCAAAACATCCGCGCATAATATTTACAGATGTTTTAATCATGTCATAAGCAGGAATTTTTTCTTTGCCATAAACGGGATGCGGCACGCGCGCATAAGGCAAATCAAATACGCCATCCAACTCATCGGTCTCTAATGGAATTGGCGGAGGATTTACCCAAATTTCCCGATTGCCGTGTTTTTGCACGAGCGGGCGAGCGTTGTAAGGGTTTGCTTCCTGATGCAAAACGCGCGACGCATGGGCGTATAAAATAGGATCGTTGCGTACTTTTTCGAATGCAGGCAAGCGAACGTAAACATTATCGTCACCGGCCAAATCGCTGCGGTTTTGTAGTGGCATTGGAACTATTCTTGGTGAATCAATTAGGCGAATCACTTGCGGCTCGTCAACATCGACAGCTTTTGCAGAGACATCACCTTGTGCTGGGCAACCAATTGTTTGAAGTTGCTCCGAAGGATTTAAGGCCGCAATTTGCGCTTCCATTTTTTCCGGATCGAGTTGGCGCAAACCAATCTGCGAATTATTCACGTCAGTTTTCGCAACATCTACAACAGATTTTGGATCGTGTTGGTATTCGTAAGGATTGGGAAGTTTGTCGATATGGCTTGGCCAATCGATGCGTGTTGAATCAATTTCCGTCCAACCCGCAGGTGCTTCTTTTTTCACGACCACTGTGCCACGAATGCTATCCAAATCTTTTATATCTTTGCCTTGTGCGAGCGCGTGGGCGATATCGGCAATTGCGCGTTCGGCATTGCCGTATAGCAAAATATCCGCAGTGGCATCAATCAACACAGAGCGACGAACTTCATTACTCCAATAATCATATTGGGCGATGCGACGTAAACTTGCTTCGATTCCACCGAGCACAATGGGCACATCTTTATAAGCTTCTTTGCAGCGCTGACTATAAACGGTAACCGCGCGGTCTGGACGTTTTCCGCCCATGCCGCCTGGTGTAT
>CBHTVU010000088.1:0-15522 GCA_966096785.1 uncultured Gammaproteobacteria bacterium
AAAATTATTGATCCGGTGGACTATCTTTGCGCCGACGGAAAATGTTTGGGGTCGGTTAATGGCCGCCCACTTTATTACGACGATGATCATCTCAGCGAATACGGAAATAAATTACTAGTTCCCATGTTTAAGAAAATTTGGGAGTACGGAAAAAATCTGGAGGGTGCGGACTTTATTCATCAAGGCGCTACTGCCAAAAATTGACCCGTTAAAAATGTTGTTCCGCTTACCACACCCACACTGTGTGAAGGGAAAACTTCGCGCAATTCAATGGCAGCATTCCGATTGACCAACCTCACCTGGTGCTGATTGTAAGTCATCTCAGAACCTTGAACGATCATCTGATAAAGCGCGAGCGTATCGCCAGTGCGCAAACCATTATTTGCTCCACCTTGTAAAAGAATTTGTGTTTGCCCGGCACGCGAATCAATTTGCGCAATATAAGGTTGGCACTGGATAACCTGCCCAATTTCTTTGGATGCAAACTTTACCAGCCCTTTAACTTGCTGACCGTAATCGCTTTGCCAAAATAAGGGTGTTCCAAAACCAGTGTTCTGCTTGATCCCCCAAATCCCGTAGGTGTCATAGCGTTTACTAAATAATGTTTGGCCAGTAAAGCCGTCGTGTAAGCTGACTTGGAAACTGAAAATTCGGTCGCGCTTGTCGAAACGATTTTTTAATCCAACAGAGTCAAAAAGATCATTTATGAAACGTGTGTAAAGCCCTGGGCTATAAGTAGCTTCAGGATGCGCCATAGACATATCAATCACTTCTCCGCTCAACACGAGTTGAGTGTGCTGGTTGCGGGCAATTTGCTGGATTTGTTGAGCAAGTAATTGGTCGCTGCTTATCGCGGGGCTCGGTAAACTCTCTATAAACTGCACTGGTGTTATAGCGGTATGTTTTTCCACAAGTTGCTGACCAAGAAGTTGGGGGAGCTGGTGTTCAACATCGCTCAGTTCGCCGGCACTTGAGGAGACTGGATTGTTGCGTGGGAATGCTGTGAGTAAGAGGGTTTTTTGAAAGGTATTGTTTGCGTTTGCTGTGCACTGGCTATTACCAAGCTTGCGTACGTCGGCTTTCGATTCTGTTACGGTTGCGGCAGTATTGCTCGGCGACACGCCGGTGTTCTCTATTGGCGATTCGTCCTGTGCAGATGCAGGTTTTACCGGAGCATAGTCGCTCATAGCCCAGGAGTTACCACCGCCTAGCGCTACGATAAGAATAATCAGCAAACCCTGTAGCCGTGAACGAATAGGCATGACAAACTCCCGCCGTAATGAAATTCATAACCAAATTGGTTGTCGTATAAAATGCTTTCAAAGAGGTTATCGGCATAGGGCTGATTTTCTTAACCTCAATCCAAAATTGTTTGTTAATGGGAGAAAATATGTCGTCGGTAAACAATTTCGCTGCACTTGTGGCAGGGCTGATATTGGTTAACGGGCTTTTGGCGGCCTGCAGTTCGCCTGGGCGCAGCTATACCGACTCCAAATTGCAGGAGACGCTGGAGACAGAAATTTTACCCAATACTAGCAAGATGTTCGTTTATCGCCTGCGGTTACCTGATGATCAACAACCTAACGCTGTGAGAATTGAACGCGGTGGTTTTCAGACCGGCAACGACAATCGCGGTGGTGTGGCTATAGGGTCCGCTACGCCTAGGCGGTTAATCGAAAATGCAGGTTATGTAGTGAAGCAGATGGGTTATTGCCGCGACGGATTTTTGGAAATTGATTCTAGTGTGTCGCAATTTAATTTGTGGGTGAAAGGAGAGTGTAAAGAAGGTGCATCCGAAGAAGATATAAAAAAATTTGGTACAAAAAATATATTACCTGTTGATTTAAAAAATAAATAAATCCCAACGTGTGACCAATACTATTTTTAGTCTATTTCACATCGGAAAGCTTGGATGAAATTCAGTTATCTTTTTTTGTTAGGCCTATATTTGTTATGCGTTTCAGTAATAGCTGCTCCCTATATCCCCTTGAATGAACAATGCGATGGTTATCCAAAATTGCCATTAGGCACACTTGATAATTTATGCGTGGGTTTGCTGGCACAAAAGAGCGCTGACTTACCTTTAAAAATGCCGCGCACTGCTGTTGAAACTCCAGATGGTAAATTGTTAGTCGTGGATATGGTTGGTTGGGTAGAAAATAAAGGTAAGTTACTACTGGTAGATTACCGCAAGAAAAATCCATCTGCGATTGTTTTGCTATCCGGACTAAATCTCCCCCACAAAATACTACAAGGTAAAGATGGAAAATATTATTTGGGTGAATCTCATCAAATAATAAGATTTGATCTGGTTAAGGACAAAATTACGAATAGCGAAATTGTTATTGATAATTTACCGCACGGATCAACTTATCTACATCCTCTTAAAAATTTTGTTTTTGCCAACAATAATTTGGTCGTAAATATAGGTTCTACCTCGGATCGTTGCGAAAAAAATCCAAGTCCCGAAAATTGTGTTAATGGTGTTGAGGCAGGATTGCGGCAATATCATTATCAGCAGTCAACTAATTCATGGGAAAAGAATTTTACGGTTGTTGCTAGTGGATTGCGCAATTCTATGGCGCTGGCAGTGCATTCCAGTGGAACTCTAGTGCAAGGTGAAAACAGCATGGATTTTCCTGGTGCTGCAGAACCTTATGAAGAAATTAATCTAATTGAGGAGGGCGGGTTTTATGGGTGGCCACTCTGTTATGACCGTAATGCTAGTTCGAGTGAAACTGGCAAATCGTGTGACGCAAAAAATTATCGCGAACCCTGGTCGCTCATGCCACCCCATGTTGCGCCACTCGACGCGCTTTATTATCAACATTCAAAATTACCTTCGCTGAGCAATAAATTATTAATGACATGGCACGGCTATAAAATTGTCGGCCACAGGCTGGTTGCCTTTGCTGTAGATGCTCAAGGCCGGCCAATTCGATCAGCATCTGCAAATTATAATAGCGACCCGCTTAATCCAAACGAAAATTTTAAATCGCTAGGCTTTTCAGCAAAGGGAGGAATTGGGGAAGTTGCGCAACATCAGGAAATTATTTCGCGTTGGAATGAAGTGCAAGGTGTTCGCCCGAAAGGTGCGCCAACAGGCATAAGTGTGATGAATGATGGAAGCTTGGTAATCGTTGATGATAAAAATGGGGCCCTATTGCGGTTATCAAACGGAACAGCTTATAAAGATACGCCATCGCAAATGAGCGCTCAAAAATACGCTATAACGCTACCTGAAAATATTCATGCAATTTTTATAAATCGCTGTAGCAAATGTCACGAGCCCTTACAAAAGAATGCTGAGCAATTATTAAATGCGAATCAATGGCTACAAAAAAATAATGGTAAAACGCGGCTCGAACAAAAGTTATTTTTTGACAAACTTATGCCTATGCCGCCAGATAAAAGTTTATTACCCGCTGAGCTAAAACTATTAAAAACATGGATCGATGGTCTCGATAGAAAAAATTAACCTTAATATTCACGCGCGAATCCCGCTATAATCCGCGCCTTTTCGCCACTGCCTTTGGAAACACTCATGTCTACTTCTTTACCTGAATCTTCTTTGCCCGTCCTGATATTAAATTCCCAGGCGGATCGTCGCTTGAAGTTGGGTCATCTATGGATTTATAGCAATGAGGTAGATGTAGCGCGTTCGCCGCTAAAGCAATTTGAAATGGGCCAACAGGCATTGGTTACCACGCACAGTGGTAAGCCGCTGGGTATTGCGTTAATGAATCCCTCCAGTCTTATTTGTGGCCGCATTATCAACCGCGATGAAAAACACCCGCTCAATAAATCTTTGTTAGTGCATCGGTTTAAACAATCGCTAGCCTTGCGCGAGCTGACTTTCGACAAACCTTTTTATAGGTTGGTTTATGGCGACTCTGATTTGCTGCCAGGTTTGGTGGTAGATCGTTTCGGTGATTATTTGGTGGTACAAATCGCCAGTGCAGGTATGGAGTTGGTTAAGAACGATATTATTGATGCACTTGTTCAAGTATTTAAACCGGAGGGCATTTTACTGGCCAACGATCACAGCGCGCGCGCGTTGGAAAACCTTCCGGAATACACCGAAGTTGCTTATGGCACGGTGCCAGAAGACGTTGAATTAATTGAAAACGGCACACGGTTTTTGGCACCGGTTCGCGGCGGCCAAAAAACTGGTTGGTTTTATGATCACCGTATTAATCGCGCGCAATTGCAGCAATACGTACGAGGTAAACGCGTGTTGGATGTATTTTCTTACATCGGTGGTTGGGGTGTGCAAGCCGCCGTAGCGGGTGCAAGCGAAGTTTATTGTGTAGATGTCTCTGAAGCCGCCTTGGATTACGTGGAAAAAAATGCGGCACTCAATAATGTGCAAGACAAAATTACATGCTTTGAGGGCAAAGCAATTGAAGTGTTGAAACATTTGATTGCTGAAGAAGAGCGTTTCGATATTGTTGTATTGGACCCGCCCGCCTTTATTAAAAAACGCAAAGACCAAAAAGCCGGTGAAGCGGCTTATCGCCATATCAACGAATTAGGTATGCGCTTATTGGGTCGCGATGGTTTGCTAGTCGCCGGTTCTTGCTCTATGCATTTGGGTAAAGACACTTTGGTAGAAATTGTGCGTGCGGCAGGTCGGCATTTGGACCGCCATGTGCAAATTATCGGACAAGGCGGGCAGGGGCCAGACCACCCTGTGCATCCAGCGATTCCAGAAACGGATTATTTAAAAGCGGTTTTTGCGCGGGTTTATTTGGCTTGATCCAATCAACTAACAGCGCAAACTCATAATTTTCCAGCCGCGTTCGGTGGCGACTTTTTCCAGCCGATTATCCGGATCTACCGCTACAGGATTTGGAACTTGCTCCAGTAGCGGAAGATCGTTGATGGAGTCGCTATAAAAATAGGCATCGTGCAGATCGTAATTTTTTTCTTTCAACCATTCCTGCAAGCGAATCACTTTGCCACCCTGGAAGCAAGGCGTGCCCGTGCCTTTGCCGGTATAGCGGTTATTGACGATTTCTGCATCGCTGGCAAGTATGTCGTCCACCTTTAAGCGTTTGGCAATTGGGTGAGTAACGAAGCTGTTGGTTGCGGTAATGATGAGTAAGTAATCACCCTTGTTGCGGTGTTCCTGTAAAAGCGCGAGCGCTTTGGGTTGCATCATAGGTTCAATGAAATCCCGCATAAACTCCTCATGCAAAACTGCAAGCTCCTCTAATGAGAAACGAACCAGAGGTGCGAGTGAAAAACCTAAATATTCCTGGATATCCAAGGTTGCGGCTTTATATTGCTGATAAAAGCGATCGTTTTCCCTTGCGTAAATTTCTGGATCTACTAATTTTTTACTAACGAGAAATTCGCCCCAGCTGTGGTCACTGTCACCAGCGATGAGGGTGTTGTCGAGATCGAATATTGCGAGGCGCACAGGTTACCTTCTTGAGCAAATTGGAGGGCTAATTTAGTGGGCCTAGCATAACCAGTGTGTTCTGGCGGCTCAACAAAGATTTGCTGTCCGGCGAGCCAGAGTTAAGGGCTTGCGGCTTTAAATAAGCCTGATATAGTGCGGAAAAGCTGTTTCACAGCACAACATTTTTGTAGGGATGACTCCCGTGATTGATAGCGATGGTTTTCGCCCTAACGTGGGTATTATTTTAACGAACGATCAGGGGCAGGTGCTCTGGGCGCGTCGGGTAGGTGGGCAAGATGCCTGGCAATTTCCGCAAGGTGGTATTAACGAGCGTGAATCTGCAGAGCAGGCACTTTACCGCGAATTGCATGAAGAAGTTGGGTTGCATCCGAAAGATGTAGAAATTATCGGGTGCACTCGTGGCTGGTTGCGTTATCGCTTGCCGGATCGATTGGTGAGGCACCACTCGCAACCTTTGTGTGTAGGGCAAAAACAAAAGTGGTTTTTATTGCGTTTACGCAGTGAAGATACCCATATCAGCCTCAACAATGGCGGCCGTCCGGAATTTGATGGTTGGCGTTGGGTCAGCTACTGGTATCCGCTCGGAAAGGTTGTGTCATTCAAAAAGGATGTGTACCGCAGGGCGCTGAAGGAGCTTTCCTTGATCCACGCGCAACTTGAGTTGGAGATGCTTGCAGGTCGTTGAGAGTCTGCATGCAACGTGTCATGACGATACGTCTATTATAAAAATTGAATAAGGTTTGAAGTCTCTATGTTGAATTCGCTTCGCAATATTGTCCAGGAAGTTAATGCCGCGCGCGACTTGCCGTCGGCATTGGGCATTATAGTGTCGAGCGTAAAAGCCGCCATGCGCACCCACGTATGTTCCGTTTATATGCGCGATGACGAGGGTGGTTATGTATTGTTGGCAACTGATGGTCTCAACCAAAATGCAGTTGGTCATGTACGTTTATCCGCTGGTGAGGGCCTGGTTGGCCGCGTTGTAGTGCGTGAAGAGCCCATCAACCTTGAGCAGGCCGAAGCGCATCCGAGTTACCAATATTTCCCTGAAACTGGTGAGGAACGCTATAGCTCCTTCCTTGGTGTGCCTATCATTCACCAGCGTAAAGTGCTCGGTGTTCTCGTTGTTCAACAAGTTGAGCAACGTCGTTTTGATGAAGGCGATGAAGCATTTCTGGTTACCATGTCTGCCCAGTTGGCCGGTGTTATTGCTCACGCGGAAGCGACTGGTGGCTTAAATAATGACAAGAACAAAACTGCAACCCAGGCGAGATTCATGGGTGTCGCAGGTGCCCCGGGTATTGCTATAGGTGAAGCTTTCGTTATAGCACCGGAAGCCGATTTGCGTTCGGTATCCTATAAGCCCTGTGAAGATGTTGATGCTGAAATCGCCTTCTTCCAGCGCTGCCTTATGGCTGTTCGCGAAGACATTAAAAGTCTGGGGGCCCAGCTTAAAGAACGGTTGAACCGTGAAGAGCGTGCACTCTTCGATGCCTATTTGGCCATGCTAGATGACGCTTCCCTTGGTGGTGAAGTGACTGAACGAATCCGGAGGGGGGCAAATGCCTCCTTCGCCTGGAGCGAGGTTATCCTCGAACACGAACAAACTTTTAACAGTATGAATGACCCCTATTTGCGCGAACGAGCAACCGATTTGCGTGATTTGGGGCGGCGTGTGCTGGCGTATTTGCAGGAATCCAACCGCAAAAAAAGTGTCTTCCCTGATCGAACAATTCTTATTGGAGAAGAGCTCACAGCCTCCATGTTGGGGGAAATTCCCAAAGAAAAATTGATTGGTTTGGTGTCTGTTGAGGGTTCTAGTAACTCACATGTGGCCATTCTCGCTCGCGCTATGGATATACCGACGGTTATGGGAGCGGTTGACCTTCCGTTTATGCAAATGGATGGCCGCCCCATCATTGTGGATGGTTACCGTGGTGCTGTGTACAGCGACCCCAACGAACATATCCTCAAGCATTACACGGCGATAGATATCGAAGAACAGGCCCTGTTCAAAGGGCTTGAAGCGCTTAAGGATTTGCCTTGTATCACCAACGATGGTTATCGCCTGCCGCTTTGGGTGAATACAGGGTTGATGGCGGATGTGGTTCGCTCGCTTGAGCGCGGTGCCGAGGGTGTTGGTCTTTACCGGACCGAAGTTCCTTTCCTGATGCGGGACCGCTTTCCATCGGAAGAGGAGCAGCGTGCAATTTATCGTGAGCAACTGGCCGCCTTTGCGCCTTTGCCGGTGACCATACGCACCCTGGATATTGGCGGCGATAAAGCGCTTCCCTATTTTCCTATCGAAGAGGCTAACCCCTTCCTGGGTTGGCGTGGTATCCGCGTAACACTGGATCACCCGGAAATTTTCCTTGCACAAGTTCGCGCGATGATCAAAGCCAGTGAAGGCTTGGACAATCTGCGTATCCTCTTGCCGATGATCACTAACATCCCGGAAATGGAAGCATCCAAAGCATTGATTACCCGTGTCTACAACGAACTGGTGGAAGAGGGTTATCAGGTTAAAATGCCGCCCGTCGGCGCCATGATCGAAGTTCCAGCGGCGGTTTATCAGGCTAGAGAGTTGGCTTCCTTGTCTGAATTTTTATCCGTGGGAAGTAATGACCTCACTCAGTATTTGTTAGCAGTAGATCGTAACAATGCGCGCGTTGCTGATCTCTATCAGGCGTTTCATCCCGCTGTTTTGCGCGCCTTGCAACATATAGTGAACGAGGCTCACGCCGAAGGTATCAGTGTCAGTATTTGTGGTGAGTTAGCTGGTGACCCGGGTGCTGCGATTTTATTGATGGCGATGGGTTTCGATATGTTATCGATGAGTGCCACCAACTTGCCGAAAGTAAAATCAGTAATTCGTGGTATCAGTCTGACGCTGGCGAAAGATTTGCTGGAAGAAGTGATGTCCATGAGCAATGCCGATCAAATTCGTGAGCGCGTAGAACAAGCGCTTGATGATGCCGACGTGACCCGTTTGATTCGCCCTTTGGGTTCAGATGATTTTGAAGATTAATCCAGTTAGACTCCCCACATCTAGAGCGCTCACACCTAACGCGGTTTGGCTTCCGGTCAAACCGCGTTAAGATGCTATTTCTGCGTTAAAATATTTACGGTTTCGCTATGCTCCAATTCCCCAATTTCGACCCCGTCGCCTTTGAATTAGGCCCGTTTTTTGTGTTTGAAAAAGCAATCGGTCCTTTGCAAGTTCATTGGTACGGCATCATGTATATGCTGGCCTTTCTCTCCGCTTGGTTACTTGCGCTCTATCGCAGTGGCAAACCTCATTCTCCGCTGCTCAAATCCGAGATTGAAAACTTGATAACCTATGGTGCCTTTGGGGTGATTTTGGGTGGGCGAATTGGTTATGTGATTTTCTATAACTTTGACCGCTGGATGAGCGATCCCCTATGGCTGTTCCGGGTTTGGGAGGGAGGAATGTCTTTCCATGGCGGACTCATTGGAGTGTTAATCGCCATGTACGTCTATGCCACTCGAATCCGCGTTTCCTATTTTGCGCTCATGGATTTTGTAGCACCCTTGGTGCCCTTAGGTTTGGGTTTTGGTCGTTTGGGTAATTTTATCGGTCAAGAGTTGTGGGGGCGTGTTTCCACTGCTCCCTGGGCGATGGTCTTTCCTAAAGCTGAAGATCCTGCTGGCGTCGCCCGGCATCCCTCACAGCTTTATCAGGCAAGCCTGGAGGGACTGGTGATGTTTATTGTACTTTTCTGGTATTCCGCCAAGCCTCGCCCGCGCGGTGCCGTGAGTGGTATGTTTCTCGTGCTGTATGCCAGCTTTCGGTCCCTCGTTGAAAACTTCCGCGAACCTGATGTAGGTATTGATCTGGTATTGGGTATCTTCACGCGCGGACAATTACTATCGGCCCCCATGTTTATTTTCGGTGTTTATTTACTGGCGTACAGCCACTACCTGGAAAGAAAAAAAGTGCTAGCTCAAAAAAAGGCGGCCGACCTGAGCGAACCTACTCCGCCCGCATCACCTTCCATGTGAAGAAAATTTAAATTGCGTGGGTTGTAAAATTAATCTATCTGAAAACGAGATTTAACAATGAAACAGTATTTGGATTTAGCCCGGCGCATCATTGATGAAGGTACCTGGATTGCCAATAGTCGAACCGGTAAACGTTGCCTGACCTTGATTAATGCGGATCTGACCTACGATGTTGCCGACAACAAATTCCCGATTATCACCACTCGTAAAAGTTATTGGAAAGCGGCCATAGCTGAATTGCTGGGTTACATTCGCGGTTACGATAATGCGGCGCAATTCAGGGCATTGGGTACAAAAACCTGGGACGCCAACGCGAATGAAAATGCAGTCTGGCTAGCTAATCCTGTGCGCAAAGGGGTAGATGATATGGGACGTGTTTACGGCGTGCAGGGCCGTGCGTGGGCAAAGCCAAATGGTGGCACTGTCGATCAATTAAAAAAAATTGTGGATGACCTTTCAAAAGGTGTTGATGATCGCGGTGAGATTTTGTCGTTTTACAATCCCGGCGAATTTGATCTGGGTTGCTTGCGTCCGTGCATGCACACGCACACATTCTCGCTTCTGAATGACACACTCTATTTAACGAGTTATCAACGTTCGTGTGATGTTCCTCTAGGTTTAAACTTCAATCAAATTCAAGTGTTTACCTTGCTGGCATTAGTGGCGCAAATTACGGGGCACAAGCCGGGTCTTGCGTATCACAAAATTGTTAATGCACATATTTACGAAGATCAATTGCCCTTGATGCGCGATGTACAATTAAAGCGTGAACCTTTTGAGTCGCCATCATTAATTATTAACCCGGGTATTAAATCACTGAAAGATTTGGAAACCTGGGTGACCATGGATGATTTCGAAGTTCAGGGATACCAACATCACGATCCAATACAGTATCCGTTTTCGGTGTAAGTTGTTGGCTCAACGAAACCATTTTTGCAGTAGAAAATTTTATGAAGCTCTCATTAATAGTTGCAACCGCTCACGATAATGTTATTGGCCGCAATAACGAACTTCCTTGGCATCTGCCGCAAGATTTGAAGTATTTTAAAGCTGTTACGCTTGGCAAGCCGATCATCATGGGGCGAAAAACATTTGAGTCCATTGGTAAGCCGCTTCCGGGTCGCACCAATATAGTCGTGACTCGTCAAAAAAATTGGAACTTTTCAGGTGTTTTGGTTGCAAAAAGTATTGAAGATGCTATCGATGTTGCGCAAGCATTTCGTAATGAGCAGCATACAAGTGCTGAAGAAATTATGGTAATTGGTGGTGCAGAAATTTATCGTAGTGCGCTTGAAATTGCCGATCGTGTTTATCTTACAAAAATCGATGCAAAAATCGATGGTGCAGATGCATTCTTTCCCGAGCTTGCTGCTGAGCAATGGAAATTAATGTCGGAATTGCCGGGTGAAAGTGATGCGAGTATAAAACATAAATTCCTTGTGTATGAGCGCGCTTAATTTTTGACTATGACTAATTGAATGCTTCCTACCTTGAAGCCAAATTTTGTCAGAGTTGATTCATTTATTATTGTGCGTGTATCGACTAACCACATCCAGTCATCGACCCTCAAGTCAATGGTTGAGTTTTTTAATTTAACCTTAAGTACATAATTCAAATTAATAGCGTTACCCGAAAATTTTCCATTACCCAAGCCGATCACATCACCCGCAGTTCCAGTAAATGAATTATTACCACCAGGTGTTAAAGTCCAGGTCCGGTATTGAACTTCGCCATCATCAAAAATAAATTTTTCCTCAAGTGTGCCAATATCGTCTTTCCAAAATGCATTTATGGTGGCGTTAAAATAACGTGTTACATTTCCTGAGCGATTTTTCACAACACCTTTTGCGGTTAAGTTGCCGTTAAAAAATTCCTGAGGCCTAAGCTTGGGAGTATTCTTGTTGTAATCGTCAACTGAAACATTTGAACATGCGCTAAGTGTCAGTAAAAAACCGAATGCGATGTAGACGAGGATGAAATATTTCATAATGACCTCAATCGTTAAGTGTTGAGGTCTATACGACGAAATTAAAAGGTTGGATCTTTATAGCGGTGGAGTAATTACTGCCAGTTAAATTTTTCACTTCTGGTGGGTGCCAAATGTCTACGCACTTCTAAAATCAGTTCATTTTGCGCAACGGTTGGTGAGTTTTCTGCAGATGCAACTTTGTTGAGCATTTCAAGCAGGGTTTCGATATGGTTAGGCTTAAACGCAGCTTTGCACGGTTCCAATATCAAACGCACTTCTGGAATAATATTGCCCACATCCTTTAGCAAATAGGACGAAGCCGCATAAAGTTCGTTCGCATTAATTTCGGTTAGCGAGAACTCGGTAATAAATAATTGGATAATTAAATTTCGTTGTTCACGCGTAATTTCACCGTCTAATTTTGCAGTAGCGACTAACAAAAGCGCTGCAGCTTCCATAGGGTTTTCAATTAAATGGACGGGTTTTGTATTGGCTCTATCTTGCCATTTCAGACGGCGAAGCAAATAAAATGGGTTGAGCGCTTTCAGGTCGAAGCCGGATGTGTGTAGTCGGTATAGTGCCCATAGAAAGGCTGTTAAGGCCGTTAGGATTGCTATCACCATTTCACTTACTCCACATATTAAAAAGCCAGGGCAATATTGTTACCCTGGCTTTAAGGATTTAATGTCTTATTAATCCAGCTTACTTAAATCTCTAACTGCACCTTTATCCGCACTGGTAGCTAACATGGCGTAGGCTTTCAAGGACGCAGAAATTTTGCGCGGACGAACTTCGCTTGGCTTCCACGCTAATGGACCTTTCGCATTTTCAGCAGCACGGCGAGCATCTAATTCATTCTCAGTAAGCGCAACGTTGATACTGCGATTGGGAATGTCGATGCGAATAATATCGCCAGTTTGCACCAGCCCAATCGCACCGCCAGCTGCTGCTTCTGGTGAAACGTGGCCAATGGATAAACCGGAGGTTCCGCCAGAGAAACGACCATCGGTCAAAAGTGCGCAGGCTTTACCCAAGCCTTTTGATTTTAAATAGCTGGTAGGGTAGAGCATCTCCTGCATACCTGGGCCACCTTTTGGGCCTTCGTAGCGAATCACTACTACGTCGCCTTCTTTGACTTTGCCTTCGAGAATATCGGCTACTGCTTTGTCCTGGCTTTCTACTACGTAAGCTTTGCCTTCAAATACCCAGCAGCTTTCATCTACGCCCGATGTTTTAACAACGCAGCCATCGAGTGCGATGTTACCTTTAAGTACTGCCAAACCGCCTTCTTTGCTATAAGCATGTTCTACGGAGCGAATGCAGCCTTCGGTACGGTCGCCATCTAGTGTTGGCCAACGTGTTGCCTGGCTAAACGCAACTTGAGTTGGAATTCCGGCAGGGCCGGCTTTATAAAATGTTGCTACGGCTTCGGATGAGGTGCTGATGATGTCCCACTTATCCAAGGCTTCCTGAAAAGTTTTGCTGTGCACGGTTGGCAATTGATTGTGGAATAAACCGCCGCGATTTAGCTCTGCCAAAATACTCATAACACCACCGGCGCGGTGCACGTCTTCCATGTGATATTTGGGGGTGTTGGGTGCGACTTTACAAAGCTGTGGGACTTTGCGGCTCATGCGGTCCACATCGAACATGGTAAAAGGTACGTCACCTTCTTGCGCGGCAGCGAGCAAATGCAGAATGGTGTTTGTTGATCCTCCCATAGCAATGTCGAGTGCCAT
This sequence comes from uncultured Gammaproteobacteria bacterium, assembly GCA_966096785.1. Classification (GTDB taxonomy): domain Bacteria; phylum Pseudomonadota; class Gammaproteobacteria; order Pseudomonadales; family Cellvibrionaceae; genus Cellvibrio. Next base: position 13,160 of record CBHTVU010000088.1, read on the forward strand.
AGCGTTTTCAAATGCATCGAAGCTGGCGATAGTGCGCGGCAGTACGCTCACGTCATCTTCTTCATAGTAGCGCTTGGTAATCTCTACGATGCGACGGCCAGCCTCAAGGAAAAGTTGCTCGCGGTCAGCATGTGTTGCTAACAAAGAACCGTTGCCTGGCAGAGATAAACCAAGTGCTTCCGTTAAACAATTCATGGAGTTCGCGGTAAACATACCTGAGCAAGAGCCGCAGGTTGGGCAAGCGGAGCGCTCGTAAGCATCGACTTTTTCGTCGCTAGCTTTGTCATCGGCGGCGATGACCATTGCATCCACCAGGTCCAGCTTGTGATCTGCAAGCTTGGTTTTGCCAGCTTCCATAGGGCCGCCAGATACGAATACCACTGGAATATTCAAACGCATGGCGGCCATCAGCATGCCGGGGGTGATCTTGTCGCAGTTGGAAATACACACAATCGCGTCCGCACAGTGCGCGTTAACCATGTACTCCACTGAGTCAGCAATAATATCGCGGCTTGGCAAGCTGTAGAGCATTCCATCGTGGCCCATGGCGATGCCGTCATCCACAGCAATGGTGTTAAATTCTTTGGCTACACCACCGGCCTTTTCAATTTCACGCGCGACCAGTTGCCCTAAATCCTTCAAATGAACATGGCCTGGCACAAATTGTGTAAAAGAGTTTGCGATAGCGATAATAGGTTTGTCAAAATCACCATCTTTCATTCCGGTAGCGCGCCAAAGTGCGCGAGCGCCCGCCATGTTGCGGCCAGATGTGGTGGTTTTGGAACGATAAACGGGCATAGGATTACCTCAAATTCACCCGCAGGCAGGTGCGGGTCAAAACAATAGAAAGCTGGATTGAAAATACGTGTGGACTAAAAAATAAAGATTGCTAGCATAGCAGAAACGCTACTGCAGGAGGTATCCGGAAGGCATCTGAGAGCTGCGTCACTCGCTAAAAGCGTAGGGATAGCGGGATCATAAATAACTCCTGCATAATGACATTCAGCGACAATTTTCAGTTATACCGGCTCAACTTATCACATAATAACGATTAGAAATTCCATAGAGATTTAAACTATGTCAGATCAAAGAGTGGATGTATTTTTGTTGGCTACGCCTCAGTCAGGTGTAGAGCGATCTACTTTAGTTACCAATCTGGCGAAGGCCTTCAAAAAAGATTTTCAGTCCATCGAGAAAATGCTGCGTCGTCCCCGCACGCTGGTTAAATCCGACATTGGTCATGAGCTTGCAGCAAAGTACAGGACGATCATTGAAAGAGCAGGCGGTCAGTGTGAGCTGGTCGTTCAAGGCCAGGAAGCGGTAGTAGCGAAAAGCTCATCGCGCGTTGAGGCCGCCATGAAAATGCAGGCGGTAGCATCTGTGTCCTCCGCACCTGAGACCTATGAGAGCTCTGCTCCAGAGGCTTCTGTAAGTTATTGCGTGAAATGCAATGCAGCAATTCGCTTGGGTCAAGCAAGATGTGCCAGATGTTCGATTGCTGAATATTCCGATAAAAAAAGCAGTTTGTCTGTCGAGACAGTGGCTTATGGAATTGCCTTCGTCATTATATTTGGTCTCATGATTCTAATTGCCATTCCTGCTTATGAAGACTTTACCACTCGTGCCAAAATTCAGAATGCAATGCCAGCGGTTATTAATGCACACAAAAATGTTGCAAGTTTTATTAAAAAGACTCGCTCATATCCCAATGAAAATATTTTGGTTGGCTTGCCCGAAAAAATTAATGACCCGGTTATACAATCAATAAAGTTGCGTGATGAAGCTTTTATTGAAGTTGCCTATCGTTTCCCGCATATGAAAGGAAAAAATACTATTTTATGGACTCCGATAGATACCAATAATGGCATCGCCTGGAGTTGTAAAGGCGGTACTATGGACGATAGATATAGGCAAAAAGAATGTTGGGTAGGGAATGACACAACCAGTAGCGGAAACGAATTGACAAAAAATTTCTTAAGTAAAGATAAAAAGATGTCAATCGGAGTGCCTGCGTCCTGGAAAGTTAAAGACCTCATGCCAAATGCCATTCTGAGTTTCGCTAACGAGCAAGACCAAACCTACATTGCAATTGTGGCTGATGCAAAAACAGATTTCACTGAAGACACGCAGTTGGTAGATTATGTGTCTATTGTGCAGCAGCAATTAGGAATGACGCTTGCGAACGGGGAGTTGACGAGAGAGACTCGAAAAATAATCATTAAAAAGCTACCCGCTGAAAGATTTATTTATCGTGGTGATGTTGGCGGTGTAAAAATGGCTTACGTAGTGACTGTGTTTGAAGCAAATGATCACTTTTATCGTATGCTTGCCTGGACACCACAATCGCGTATAGAAAAAAATAA
>CBHTVU010000089.1:0-14749 GCA_966096785.1 uncultured Gammaproteobacteria bacterium
CTAGATCACAGAAATTTTTTCTGTTTGTTTTTTCACTTTAAACAGTTGCGAGTGCTTCAAGCTCAATGGGATCTCCCAACTTGGTGCCCTTACCATGGGTTTCAACATAACTGATACTGTCCGGATCAATATTGTAGCGTGCGTAAAAATCACGCTCCAATTCAATCTGGCTGTTTACACTGGGGGCGGTAATGCCATTGGTTTTGCCATCCTGATTAATAGCTGAGCCGAGTATCACACCATGAATGGGGTCGCCATCACGCTTCGCATCCGACAGACGTTTCAATATTACCGCGCCAACACCTTCGCCTGGTACAAAACCGTTCGCAGAATTATCAAAGGTTTTACATTGTCCGTCAGGCGAAAGCATTCCCGCTTGGCACATTCCCAAATAGGATTCTGGAAGGAGGTATAGGCTAACACCGCCAGCAAGGGCCATATCGATTTCACGATTTAGTAATGCTTGCGCACCCCAGTGAATCGCGACCAGAGACGAAGACCACGCTGTATCAATTGGAATTGCCGGTCCTTTTAAATTCAGGTAATAGGCTATTCGTGCCGCGCCTATGGCAAAACTATTGCCTGTGGTGCTGATCTCCTGCCCGTCATGCTTCGCGAGTAATTGTGCGTATTCACTGCTCATGATTCCCATGTAAACGCCACACTTTTTATTGCTTAATGATGTTGCGCAATATCCAGCATCTTCAAACGCACGATAACTTTCCTGCATGAATAAGCGATGCTGGGGGTCCATCAATTCCGCTTCAGATGGCGAGATTTGGAAAAACAGCGGGTCAAACATATCCACATCGTCCAATGCACCCAACCACTTGCAATAAATTTTTCCCGGCTTTGTTGGATCGGGATCGTAATAATCATTCACATTCCAACGGTTTGCGGGCACCTCGGTGATCGCGTTTGTACCGGCGATAAGGTTGTTCCAATATTCTTGCAAGTTACTCGATTTTGGATAGCGTCCAGACATACCTACAATTGCTACCTTGTCGGTTGCAACATCAGCCCCCGTTTTTGAAATCGCTTTTATTCCTCTGTTTTCTTTACTTCGTCTAGCAATTTTGGGGAATGCGGTTGTTATCGGGGAAATACGTGCAATATTGTTTACCATTGGCGCAGCTATCACAGGTGTAATCGCGACGGTATTTACATTGGTTTGGGTTTCAACCGGTGCTTCAAATTGCTTAGCAATTTCACCGAGCAGATAACTGGCAAGTTCCTGGATGCTTGAGTAATCATAAACACGGGTCGCGGACATCTGCAGGTTGTATTGCTTATTGATCGTTTTAACCCACTCGACGCCGACAATCGAGTCTAAGCCTAGGTCTACGAAAGACTTGTCTAAAGCAATATCCGAAGACGATAAGTAAAGCGCCGACGCCAGGCTCTCCTGCAATTGTCGTTGCAAGCTCTCCCTGGAGATGGAGCTTTTAACGGAAGATGGCGGAGCGAAAATTATGTCTTTTTTCTCAAAAACAGATGGGCTGCTGTTAACAATCGATAACGGCGTAGTTAATGCAGAGGGATCAATTGTCTTTTCAATTTCTTCGCGGATGAAACTTGCCAGGGCGACAATAGTTGAATAGTCATAAACACGCGTTGCCGAGATGTTAATGTGGTAATGCTTGTTAATGACCTTGATCCATTCGACGCCCACAATCGAATCCAATCCCAAATCGACAAACGACCGGTCGGAATCAATATCGGTTTCTTGCAAGAATAACGCGTCGGCGAGACTTTTCCTTAACATTGCTTGCAACTCGCTAAGCGTCAATGACGACTTGGCGATGGGCTGGTGAGCAGGTACGGTATCGAATTGTAAAACTGGTGGTAACGATGCAATGGTCGTCGGCGATGAAAGTTGTACATGCTCAAATTCTGTAACAGTTAACAACTGCAAGGTCGGTGCCTTTTCGTCGGTTGCACGCTCATGTAGCTTAGGAAGCTCTGCTAATGGTGTTAGCAAAATTCCGGTTGGTTTTTCACTGAAGACGGTTTGCAGGGGAATGGCGGATAACTCCAAATCTGCTAACGCGGCAATAGTGCTGCTAACAGTACTGGTCTCCGGTGTCACAGCCGAGGTTGACTCAAAGGTCGTACCAGGCAATCTTGTCTGTAACAGTGACACCTCTTGGAACTGCATCACGATTTTCCCTTGATTATCATACACATCAACATCAAGACTGTTTGTATGCCCGGATTTACGCAACCAAATATAGGCAGCCGACTCCAAACCAGCGAAAATTCTTAATGCAGTTATTTGTTGCAGATGTACCGCCTGGAAATCGCATAGCGCGCTGGAGAGTTGCATAACCGCAGCCATGATTCCCGATGACAGTGCAAGCTGCTCGCCATGGATACTTGCAACGGCTTGTTGGGGTGACAACGCGAACGCGCTAATCATCTGCAATCCGGTGCCATACATACATCCCTGTTGTTCAAGTTGTTGGTACAGCCATTCTTTATTGGAAGTACTATTTGCAGCGTTAGCCTGTTGCAACAAATGTTTCAATTCATCCATTTGCACGTTAGAGGAAATTGTCATATCTAGATAAGTCGCTGAACCCTGGCAGTGCACAATCTCTTCATCCTGCCCTTCGCTGTAAATCTCAAAGCCAATAATTTCTTCTGTAGCTGGAGAATCAAGCGCAAACAATTCCAGGGACAACTTTTTGTCGGCACGGCACTCGAAAGGTAAGCCACAATGAATGTCTTTCAGTTCCAGCACTTTGGGTTGGGTTTTGGGAGAGGCTTGTTCAATAGCAACCCGCGCCATTTCAAGGTAAATGTCCGCCGCGAGAATCGCCCTGCCATCAATTCGGTAATCGCGAATAAAAGCTTCATCACCGTTAAAGGAAGAAGCATATGATTGTTGATGGAAATTGGACGTGTTGGTATGCAGAAAGGGATGCAACCTGTTGTTTACCGCGACGATAGTTTGGGCCTGGGCGACTGGATCAATCCAATATTTTTCCTTCGCAAAAGGATAACCCGGCAGGCTGATAAAGCGCGGCGTTGAATTCCCGTACAGCTTACGCCAGTCCAGATCAAAACCTTTCACCCAAAGATCCAGCAACTTGGATGTTTTTCCGTTAGAAATCCATTTATCGACAGTCTCGGCAAAATCATCATCGCCAGTCAGGATGGATAAGGTTTCTTTATTATTTTTCACCTGACCAAAGTAGATATCAGCAGTATCGACGCCGCCATCCGCATAGGTCTGTAACTTATCTGCCAATTCCTCAAGGGAGCTGACAATAAATCCCAATCGCTCATCCATTGCTTCCCTACCAACTTGTAGAGTAAATGCCAGGGACATAAGAAAATGAGGTTCGTTTTTTCTATGGAGATTACTTTTGACGAAAGCCAAAAGATCAATAAATTTTTGCCGCAATTGCTCCGGGGCTTTGGCCGAGAGCGGGACTATCAAGTGTGAAGCGGGTGTCAGGGTTGCCGCTGAACCAGCATCATCGTGGTATTCCTCCAGGATGATGTGCGCATTGGCGCCACCAGCACCAAACGACGAAAGACCCGCGATCAACGGTGAAATGGCACCATCAATTACTGCACCATTCCACTCAGTGAGCGATTGGTTTACCACGAAAGGGCTATTCTCAAAATCAATGTGCGGATTTAATCGTGCGGAATGCAGTGATGGCACAACTTTGCGGTGCTTCATCTGCAACAAAATTTTTGTTAAGCCCGCAATGCCTGCTGCGGATTCGCAATGACCAATATTGGATTTAGCCGAGCCGAGTAAACAAAATTGTTTATCGGTTGTGTATTTGTTAAATGCTTTGCCCAACGCGGCAATTTCAATGGGATCACCCAGTTTGGTGCCAGTGCCGTGGGCCTCAAGGTAACTGACTTGCCGTGGATTCACACCGGAATCATGTAACGCTCTTGAAATAACATCCGCTTGTGCCTGGGGATTCGGTACGGTATAACCGTTGGTTTTTCCACCGTGGTTCAGCGCACTACCGCGGATAATTCCATAAATCACATTGCCATCGTGCTTCGCTTCCACCAAACGTTTTAACACTACCGCACCAACGCCTTCGCCTGGAATATAACCGTCGCCGCCTTCGCCAAAACTCTGGCAATGCCCATCCGAGGAAATAAATTGCCCTGCACTTAGCATTGAATATTTATTAGGATGCGCACTGACATTCACACCGCCGGCAATACCTAGGTCGGTACGCTTCAAGATAAGATCCTGGCAGGCGAGATGAATTGCCGTTAACGAGGAAGAACACATGGTGTCCACGGTCATGCTAGGGCCATGGATATTCAGGAAATAGGAAACACGGTTAGCGATGCTGGCCAAGCTGCCGGATATGTTGTACTCCCCATACATTACACCAACATACACACCAACTTGTCCGGCAAGGTATTGCCCTGATCCGACTTGCAAGCTCGCGCGTGTATAACCGGCATCTTCCACTGCCAGCCATGTGTGTTGTAAAAACAAGCGCTCTTGTGGATCAATGTGTTCCGCTTCGCGCGGTGAAATGTTAAAAAATTTCGGATCAAATTCTTCAACACCGTTGATAAAACCGCCCCATTTGCTGGTGTGCTCACCACCTGCGACGGCAGTATTATTGAAATATTCTTTCCAGTCCCAGCGACTAGTGGGAACTTCCGTTATGCAATCTTTGCCGTCCCGTAGGTTGTTCCAATAATCGGTTATATCCGTAGAGCCGGGATAGCGGCCACTCAAGCCCACAATCGCAATCGGTTCATAAACTGCACCAGCGGCCTTGAGGTTATTGGTAGCAAGCGATTCCCTCGCCATGAAACGATTTTTGCGAATGCCCGGCTCAGGTGCAAATGATGGTTGTTGCTTGGCACTATTAGCGGCCAGATTATCGTTAACACCAACCAATTGCTGAAGTAATACCTTATGGTTGTCCGCAAAATAATTCGCCAGTGCTGCTAATGTCTGGTATTCAAAGAATAACGTCTTGGGCAACTTGCCAAAATTCTTTTCCAGTTGATTGGTAAGGTTTACCGCCAAGATGGAATCTATGCCATAGACTTCAAACGGTGCCTTTGCATCCAGTTTGTGTTCTGTAATCTTCAACAAGCTCGCTAGCTGGCCCTTCAAATAGTGAATGGCTTTTTCCAAGAGCGCATTACCAGGCAGTGTTGCTTTTGTCGGACTAGCGTCATGTTCAACGGAGGAGGGCGTGGCGAACACTGGCTCTACTTGTTGAAAAATCACCTCGCGCAATTTTTCGGTGTTGCCTTCAATGACAAGTACCTGTTGATGAGAATGCAGGAGGCATTGATTAAATACGCGTACGCCCGCTGTGGTTTCCAGCGGATGCATTCCCAATGTTTCACTGAGTGATAACACATGCTCATCACTGGCCGCAAAACCACCGTCACGCCACAGTGGCCAGTTAATTGCGAGTGTCAAACCGTGCCGGCTTCCCTGCCGAACTAATTGGTTTCTATAGCTGGCAAAGTTATCCATGAAACCATTGGCGGTGGCGTAATCAGCCTGGCCCAGGTTTCCGAATGCGGATGCGATGGAAGAAAATACAACAAAGAAATCCAGCTCGAACATGCTCGACGCACGGTCAAGATTTACCGTGCCGTCCACTTTTGGCTCCATCACCTGCAAAAATTCCGCGAAGGATTTTTTGATAATGAAGTTGTCAGCGGCCATTCCGGCGCAATGCAAAATCCCGTTTAATTGCGTGTGGGTTGATTTTATTTCAGCAAAGAATTCGCTCACTTCTTCATAATTCACCACATCCAATTGGCGATAGTGAAGCCTGCTTTCCCCTGCGGACAAATCAGCGATCAAGCGCTGAATTTTTGGCGAAAACTGATGCCGACCTGTAGCTATCACTTGGGCACACCGGGTATTCGCGAGAATTTCTTTGATAAATATCCTCCCCAGATTGCCAAAGCCACCGGTAACCACATAGACACCACTATCTTTAAATACAAAAGTGCTTGGTGTGGAAAGATCAAATTCCGCTGTAATTTCCCGCCAAGATAAAACCTGACGGCCTTGGCCGTTATGCTTGATAAGGGAACCGACATTGTTACCCAGATTCTGTTGCGCAATGTGCGCAATCACTTCCGCGCCAGCGGCTTTATCAACCAGGATGCACTGGGTGTGCATGGCGGGATTTTCCAAATGAGCGGATTTTAACAATCCGGTAAGACCCAACTGGTATTGGGTCTCTAGCTGATCAGCAATAATTAACTGGAACGCGACTTTTCCCGAGGATTTTTGTTGCAATATTTCCTGCACAATCGCAAAACATTTTAGGGCGAGGTCTTTATAAACGCTTTCTATCTCCGCAAGATCGCCTGTGGGTAGGAGGTGAACTTTCATATCGGAATTATTTGCAGCGACGGTTTGTGCCGAGAGATGTTCAAAACCCACTAATACAACATGATGCTTGGTATAAATTCCAATGAAGGAGCGAAGTGGCAAAGGATGCCCAACCCATTCAGGTACAGCGATTACCTTGCCAAGCGTTGGTATATTTTTACTCGGTCTGCCGGGAGCATCATCTGTTTTTTTGGCTGCACTAATTCTTCTTGAGGAGAATCCTAGGATCTGGACACACAATCTTCCTTGCTCATCAAAAATGCCGATGTCCAGTTTTAAAATATCACTAGATTTATTTGTGTTCTCATTGAAATCAATCCGGGTGTGCATGTTGTCGCTGCAAGGAGCGATAACACGAAGTTGTTCTATCGCAAAGGGCAAATAAGGTGATGCGCTTTGTTCTGTGCCCCATGACAATCCCACTGATGCCTGAAACGCGCCGTCAATAATAGATGGATGTAAAACATAGGCGGCGTTAGCCACCCCACCACAATGCAATTGCGCCATCACAGATGAGGTGTCTAGGTGAAGTTTTTGTATTACTTGGTGAGCAGGACCATACAGTAAGCCCATTTTCTTAAAATCATCATAGACAAGTTTTGCATCTATGGTTTTTCCACGCACGTCTGAAGTTGTTATGGCGATGGCTTCTATCGGCCTCGCAAAGTCTGCATAGCCATGACAGTGGATGATCTGCTCGTCGTTGTCGAGGGTGTAAATCTCAAACGCTATTTGCTTTTGCTCAGTGGAAGACAGGTCAATATGAACTTGCGTTTCGCGCTCAATAATTAACGGGATTGTCCATACAATGCTGTTTAACGTTAATTGCACGTCTCCAGTGGCCGCTCCGGCGACGGCATCAACAATGGCGGCCCTGGCCATTTCCAGATAGGCAGCGCCGGGTAATATTTTTTGCGCCCCCCGCCCCGATATATCGACCTGGTGATCCGCCAGAAAAGCTTCTTGCCCACTAAACCGCGAACTGTAGCGCTGTGCATTCAAATCTGACGTATTGACCTGCACCAACGGGTGAATTGAGCCCCCCGCGCCATTGGCGTTTGACTTAGTTGAGAACTGTCTCACCAGAGACAGGGCATTGTCTTTGGACAGGCGCTTGCTTTTAAGCTCTGACACTACGTATTCAATGAAATCCATCATCATTTTCCCATCTATATGAATATGCTGTAAAAAATAAAGTTATCACGGCTTAAAGGATCGATTTAAGCAGCCTGACACCCTGTTCCTTTTCCAGCGTTTCGTTGTCAATTCTGTTAATTACGTCTTCTAATGAGTGCAATTGCTCAGACGTATAGGCCAGATTATCCGCAGTGACGACTTTCATCTCAGTCGGGTGTAGCCAGTAGCGTTCTTTCGCAAATGGATAAATTGGAAGTTTTATCCTCGTTGGTTGCGAGGATTGGTAAAGTTTTTTCCAATCAATATTCACTCCTTTGGCCCAGAGAGCCGCGAGTTTTTCCAGCTGGCCGGCGCTGACAATGGCATCAATCGACCTTGCATATTGGTCATGGTTGTTATCAAAGTTATCCTCAATTGAATTACCTGAATGGAAATCGAGTGCAATATGATTTCCTGTCATAGCGAGCGCAAGTTTGTCATGCAATTCCATTAACGAGGAAACGATAAAACTTAGGCGATAGCTCATAGGCTCGCGACCAACCTGCAGGGTGTAGGCGATATCATGAACATCAAGCGAATTAGTAGTCTTGTTGAGGTAATCGTAGAGATCGCTTATCCGCTGCTGCAATTGCTCGGCAGATTTTGCGGATAAAACAATTACCGCATCGCTAGGCGCTGGGTTGCCATTGTTAACCGAAGAAGGGTTAAACGATGGCGCGTGTTGTGGTGTAACGTATTCCGCCAGGACTAAATGGGCATTGGTGCCGCTAAAGCCATAGGAACTGATGGCGGCACGGCGGGCTTCACCGTCAGCCACGTCCCACTCTTGGCGGCGATGGTTGACGTAGAAAGGGCTGTCATTAAGATTGATATGTTCGTTGATCGAATCAAAATTAATTGTCGGTGGCATTTTCCTATGCTTCAACGCCAACAATAATTTGATAACACCCGAAACACCTGCGGCAAACAGGCAATGCCCGATGTTGGACTTCACCGATCCCAGCGCGCAGAAATTGGTTTTTTGAGTGTACTTTTTGAACGAGTCTTTTAATCCCTCAATTTCAATCGGGTCACCCAGACGAGTGCCCGTTCCGTGCGCTTCAATAAGTTGGATACTGGAAGGATCTATCGCAAATCGTTCATAGACATCATGCTGCAAACGCGTTTGCGATTTCGGATTGGGAGCGGTAATGCCATTGGTTTTACCGTCTTGGTTAACACCCCAGCCTTCGATAACACCAAGGATAATATCCTGGTCCCGTTCCGCGTCGGCCAAGCGCTTTAACATGACTACGCCAACACCTTCACCGGGGACAAAACCATTCGCACGTTTATCGAAAGTAAAACAGCGCCCGTCTTTGGATAGCATGCCTGCTTGCGCCGTTCCCAAATGCATTGCCGGACCCGACATAACACACACACCGCCAGCGAGCGCAACATCGCTTGCACCGAGCACGAGGCTGTCACACGCGCTAGCCATGGCAACAAGGGACGATGAACAGGCGGTATCTATAGATAAACAGGGTCCTTGGAGATTCAGAAAGTAGGAAATCCTTGCGGCTAATATAGAGACTGACCCGCCCATACCTTGAGCAAAGGTGTGATAGTCGCCGGTGCCACAACCCACAAATACACCACACTTGCTGCCTGATAATGCGCGCGCGTCATAGGCAGCGTCTTCAATAGTTTGCCAACAGGTTTGCAAGAACAAGCGCTGTTGTGGATCCATTGTTTCCGCTTCGAGCGGTGAAATATTGAAAAACAGCGGATCAAACAAATCATATTCTTCCAGGGAGCCCATCCACTTGCAGTTAATTTTCCCCGGGGCTTGGTCATCAGCTGAATAATACTGGTTTACATTCCAACGCGATGCGGGAACCTCGGCGATACAATTCCGTCCCTCCCACAAATTATTCCAGAATTGATCCAGGTCGTTAGCCATTGGGAATTGCCCGGCCATGCCGATGATAGCAATGGATGTGGATCTCTCCGCAGCGCGTTGATAACCACTGTGCGGCTTGGTAGTGCTCCGCCACGAGCGGAGTGCATTTTTTTGTGCAACAGGATCGCGCACGGGCACATTTATTTCGCGTTGCGGTAAAGGTATTACTGGAGGTTGGCCAATAGCAGAACCAGTTACGGGAGCATGCACGGGACCACTCAATGGAAGAGTCCCTTGCAACTCAGCTTCACCTTTCACGTAAGCGGCGAATTCCGCCAGATTGGGATGGCTGTATACACGCGTGGCCTCAATCACTGTTTTATATTTCTTATTGATCTTGTTTACCCAGCTCACACCAATAATTGAATCAACACCAAGAGCAACGAAAGCAATATCCCTACCTATATCGTTTTCATTCATTTCCAGCTCTTCCGCCAGTGATTTGCGTAAATCACTGAGCAAAATTGCTTGCACATCGACAGAATAATTTTCCACTTTGAATGCCGATGCAGCCTCCGCATCAATATGCCGCGCCGCAACAGGGACGGCAAATGAGGGTATGGGTATTGGAGCCTCAATGGCGGAAGCAATATTCTTATCTCTGGTGGCTACTAGTTGCTCATGGACAAGCTGACCAAGTTCATTCAGTGTTGGATGACTGTAAACTTTGGTGGCTTCCAGCTGCGTCTTGTATTTTTTATTGATCGCGTTGACCCAGCTCACACCGATAATGGAGTCCACACCGAGATCGACAAACTGTCTGTCATTACCAATATCCTTCTCACTCATTTGCAGCTCAAGCGCTAGCTGGGATTTTAATAGCCCAATAATTTGCGGCAGTGACGGTGCATTTTCAGCAGTGACCACTGGGTGTTTCTCAACCATAAGCGGCCGTTCCACGGGCTGGCTGATAGCGGGAATGGACACACTGGCAACCGGTTGAACCTCTTTATCGCGCGCAAAATTCCCTTGGATTTGCGCCAAGGTATCTGAACGGCCCACGAAAGTTTGTTCGTGCATTGCGAGTTCGCGTTGATAGGTTTCTTCGAGGTAATCAACAATTCCCTCATTCCAGATGGTCTTGAGTTGTCGCAATGTAGTGACATTTATACTGGCCAGTTTATGAGCCAGGAGCAGCGCCTCCTCCACAACCTGCGCACTGGGCAGGACTCTAATCGCCATGCCGCGTTGGGCTAGCGATTTTCCCGAGTATTCGTGGCCGGTGAATAAACTTTCCTTCGCAAGATCGTAACCAATTCGCTTGGGAAATATAAAGGTTGAGCCAGCGCCGGGAGTGAATCCGTAGTTCATATAGGGGCTGAGGTAGCGGCTTTTTTCACTCATCATCGTGAAATCGGCAAACGCGCCCATGGACCAACCAGCGCCGATGCCATGGCCCTGCATAGCAGCAATCACTGGCAACTTGCACTCCAATGGCAATTGGAATACTTTGCGATCGGTAAATTTGTATTTGCCCTGCTGAATCGCCAGTAGGCCTTCTTTTGTGCCACCAGACGAGAAATAACTTTCGTAGCCGGTGAGGACTATGACTTTATATTCCGCATGATTGTCAATGTGCGCGAAGACTTCATACATACCCGCCAAAAAATCATCGGAGAACATATTTTTTGCGTCGCGGTCTTCCATTGTCACAAGTACCACGCCGTCTGGGTACGCGCGTGCGTGGATAACGGAACTTGCCAATGGTATTGCCTGCGCGCTTTTTGTTTCCGGGGTTTTTATTTCCGAACGTTGGGTAGCCACCACAGCAGATGCTAGATCATCTTCCGTCGACAATAGTGACGCTATTTGTACTTTTAATTTCTGATTAGCACTCGCGATATTTCTATGGCCAATTCGTGCGGCGATACTGGTTGCGGTAGAGATAAGGTCAGCATCCGAGCTGCAGGCAATACCAGCGCCGATGGTAGCAAGCTCAGCTGCTTTATAATTTTTTGCGGAGAAAACCAGATCCCGCCCAGAATAGCCAAAACTATTTTCAAACAGGATACTCGCTAAACACATAAGCTTTTTGCTAACAGATAGCGGCACCAGTGAATAACGGCCATTGTCGGCATACACTACTGCGGCGCAACACTGGCTAACTAGCCAACCCAAACCCGACATGCTCTCTCGAAGGGTGGCAACAACAACCAACTCGGACTCCAATAAGCTATGCACCAGTTGTGCAATCAATCCACTATCGATCCCTTTATCGGTTGTTAAATTCCAGTCAAAACAATCAAGGCTGACAACCATTGCCGGAGTCGCATCCAGCGCGCGCAGGCTAACCAGCAAATCGCAAAGATCTTTTATAACAGCTTGCAAATTTTTGCGTTTGCGCGATCCATCAGCCTGGACAAGCAGTACCCCATTTGTACCTTCTTCCAAGCGAATATGCTGATATTGGAGCTGAAGCACTGCTTGTGGAGTTGCGACAGGCAGAGGTAATGGCTGCACCGGTTGCAACGCGTTAACACTGTTTATTAAATGCTGGCTCATCGCCTGTTTTAATAAACCCAAACCATCGCGCGGTTTGTTAATCAACGCGCCAACCAAATCATCCAGAGTTTGTTGTAACACTCCGGGAGCGGCAAACAAGTTGAGCCAGGAGGGTGCTCCCATCTCTGCACCGCGTAGTAATCCCAGCGCAAAATGATTGCCAAATCTCTCTCCCAGGAACTGTAGCAACTCATTATTGAGTAACGCCATTGCAGCGTGAGTGAATCCATAGCGGGCTTCACTGTTGCAAATCATAAAGTCGCAATTTGCCGCCAGAACAAATCCGACATCCAGCGCATCCGCTGGCAAGAGAGCGATAGTTGGATAAGGAAATTCCGCAATTCCTGCAAACAACCTGCTGGTCACAGCGGCGTTATATGCCGCCGGATCATTACCGGTAAACGCGGTTTGTGATCCTCGGAACACCAACACTTTTATATTATCTTGCTCTGCAGCAACACCCAAGGCGATTACCACTTGCCCAGCAATATGACTCCAATCAGCATGACCCACATCTGGCAAAGTAATTTCCAGACTATAAACACCTGTCGATTTTTCAGTGAGCGTCACATAACTGTTATCCGGATTGAGCGAATGTGTAGTATGGAATTCTTCAGTCATTTTACTCAGCTGAATTTTTGGCAAGGCGATGGATGCTGAATTCACTTCCATGGCATGTGCATCTATCTCTTCCGGCGTGGAGAGTTTTATCTCCTGAACAACAAGGTTATTATCTTCCGTCACAAAACGCAGCGGTTCTAAATAGTCCAGCTCAAGTGTTCTGGGGTAAATATCCACTGTAGGATTCAAGGTTTCTGCAAGCGAAGTTACGCCAGCATCTTCAAAGAGTTCTGCAACGGTCTCTTCAACAACAGTTGCGGCAACCGAGGAAATATCTGTTTGGCCAATACCAAACGCACATCCTTGTAGGCGAGTGCAGATCTCTCCATGCTCATCACAAAGATCAAGCACAAGATTATCTGTTTGATTGGCAAGCAGATAAATCCGCGCATAACACACGTCGGTAACTTGATTCATTTGCACCGAGGTTATTCCCGATGGAGTGGCCCAGCTCATCGCAGCTAAATTAAATATTGAGGATGCGATATCTCCCATGAGATCAAGCAATTTTGGTTGGATGAAGTTTTCGCTATCCGCACGAACAGACGCAACATCTTCTACTCGGACCAGTAATTGTTCTTTATCGAGGTAAATATCTATGTGTTCATTAGTTGCTGAAACAAAAGCCAGGGGCGTAGATGCATTGATAAACTTGGCGATATCAAGGGAACCTATTGGTAGTGCAGGCACATAGGCTGCGTAGCCTTGGCAGTACACAACATCTTCACTCGAAACCGGATCGCATGAGTAAATTTCGTATTGGACTTGCTGGTTACCGTTGTCAAAAAGGGCGATATCAACCGAGGTAGGAGCACTTACACTAATGGGTGCAGCAAAAACAAGGTTATTTAGCGCTAATGATTTCGCGGCCTTATCGCCAGGGATAGATCTGTTAACAGCAACGCATATCATTTCAACCAAACACGGCCATGAAATTACTATGTCTCCCTGCGAACCTTCTTTGAGGTAACGACGATCCTCCGTGGTGAACAAGGTTGTATATTTCTGCAATGCAAAATCCGAGGTGTTCGTTTGCAAAAGTGGATGTATGTGATGGACAGAATGCTTGGCCTCGTTGCCAGTAGCAGGGCGCATCCAATAGCGTTCTTTCGCAAAAGGATAGGTTGGTAAATTAATGCGTCGGGGAGTTTCACTGGCGTACAATTTCCGCCAATCCACATCCAGCCCCTTGACCCAAAGTTCGATCAATTTTTTATATTTTTTGTTAGCAAGCCAGTTGTCCATGAGAATGGCCATATCATCATCTTTGCTGATGAGGTTGATACCGGACTTATGCTCACTGGTTTTCGCACGGAAAATCTCGGTGTTATCAAATTTACCTGTTAAATAACTATCAAGTTGCGCCAATAATTCCTGCTTGCTGCTTATAAAGAAGCCCAACCGCTCTTCCATTGGTTCACGCCCAACCTGCAAGGTGTAAGCAACATCTTCGATTGCTATTGTGTTTTGATCGTGCAACAGCTCGCGCAAATCTCTGGCGCGTTGGTCCAATTGTTCTTTGGTCCGGGCGGAAAGCGGAACAATAACTTCCGGTGATTTTATCGCCGCCTTACGCAAGTCAACATATTCTGATATGACCAAGTGCGCGTTAGTACCGCTGAAGCCAAAAGAGCTCACCACCGCCTGGCGTTTTTCCGCATCGTTTACCACCCAGTCCTTTAATTGCGTGTTCACATAAAATGGTGACGCATCCAGGTTTATATGCTCATTCAATTTTTCGAAGTTGATAGATGGCGGTAATTTCTTATTATTGAGTGAGAGGATAACTTTAATAAATCCTGATACTCCCGCCGCCGTCAAGCAATGACCAATGTTGCTTTTTACCGATCCCAACGCGCAGTAGGCAGATTTTTTGGTGTATTTTTTGAAGGCCTCGCGCAAGCCTTCAATTTCAATCGGATCACCTAATTTGGTCCCTGTACCGTGGGCTTCAACCAATTGGATTGCGGACGGATCTATCTGAAATCTGTCATAAACATCCTGGAGCAATATTTTTTGCGATTCCGCATTGGGTGCGGTGATACCATTGGTTTTACCGTCCTGGTTTATGCCCCAACCTTGTACAACACCCAGGATAATATCCCTGTCGCGTTCCGCATCAGCAAGGCGCTTCAGCATCACCACGCCAACACCTTCACCGGGCCCAAACCCATTGG
>CBHTVU010000090.1:0-14595 GCA_966096785.1 uncultured Gammaproteobacteria bacterium
AACACATTATGACGGTCCTGTTATCCTTACAGATGGTATTGCACATATTGTGTTGGCAGGTGCGAAGAACGAGCACCAGTTGTTAAATGTCAGCGAATTTGCTCGCTATTTGTCAGAAAATAAAATTGGCGTGCTTTGTATGGACGTCCGCGCTTATATTGACTTGGATAATACAATTCCGGCGGCCCAGGGACTGGCCCAGGTTGCAAATGCAGTCCACGAACAGGGTGTTGGAAACCTCATAGGGTTGGGACAAGTGACTAACGCTTGGGTTAGTGGTGAATGCTTCAAAGCCCTGTATGAGCAAATTGCCAAAGGTTTTAATCTGGATCAGGCGGTGGTGGAAGCTAGAAAAATACTCCAAGCGCGCACGGAAACGGATTTGACATCTGTTGCGCCCATTCCTTTTATGTATTGGCCACTATTAGTCCACTATTCCCAACAATCAGTGGACTTTTTTTCATCCCACCAAACCCAGGTTGGCTTCGGTGATTTTCAGCGCTTGTCCTTGTTCAAAACTAAAATGTTCGGCTTCCGGTCATCCATGCTGCCGCCCTTGAACAATTACATTGGCGATGGATTTTTCCCGCATATTGTTAACCGCCTGCATCGTGCCAAAGCTTCATGCAGGGAAGGATGTATATCCATAAATGGAGAGTCTGGCGCAGGAAAAACAGCATTGGCCCATGCTGTGGCCTTGTATTTGAGCGAAAAAGAAAGTATCGACTTTGCATTTTATTTCAGCTATGCAGATGATTATTATACTGTAGCGGACATTTGCAAAATGATAGCACCGTTAATGGAGCTTCCTCCGGATTGTCTATCTACAATAAAGGGCAAATTACTTGCATCGCATTGTTTGTTTGTTTTCGATGATTTATTTGCTGCGCAATCGCAGGCAGATGATTATTTTAGTTTCGTAAATTTTATTCAGGAATTGGCAACCAATGGCCATCATATCCTCGCTATCGGCAGCCCATCTTTTGTAGACAGTAATACATACTTTGAAAGTATAACTGTTGCACCACTCACTGCTATTGAACAGAAAATACTTTGCGCACAACAGTTGCGTACATTAAGTTCTGATTGCCGTATTGATCAAATTACACCTGCTTTGGAAGCGGTAAATGGAAATCCTTGGCTGATTAAAAAAGTACTACCGCTATTGACCAATGATAATGTATCTACTCTAGCCGCTGAATTGAATACGCGTGTTAATAATCATAATCCCGGTGAGTCAAGGTTGGATTTATTTTATGAATGGCAGTGGAATTCTCTAGCTCCGATTTGGCGGCGGCTGTTGATACTGTGCAGTGATGTGCATGGGTTACTATTGGAGATGGTGATGGCCGCTGCGGACGGTGTAAAGAATACCTCTCCGTTTAAAGAATTATTTTCATTCCTGGGTGACGGAAATATAAACATTGGCGATGGGTTATCAATATTGGAAAAGGCCGGTTTTTTACTACGGTTACCTCATGGAAGAGTAGTAGATCATAAGTGTCGTTTTTTTTTGGGGCGGCAACGTTTTGAATCTTTTCGCGGACTTGACATTCGCTTTATCGATCATCAGTTTAGCCGACTAATATGTGAAGGAATTGGAATTCTGTCGCGCCATGTAATCAAGCAACCCAACCCGGCAATCCATGATAATTTATTAATTAATCGGCGACATTGGGTCAAGCATTTTGAAAATCTTTGGTTTAACCAGGATTACAAATTGTTCTTTGCTGTAAAGTTTTCATTTGATCAATTAATGCATCAAGCGAATCTGGCTGGTGAAATAAAGCCTTGGATTGTTGATCTGCTGGAGAGATCCTATCATCCTGAATCAGGAGGTGAGGCAGCACTGGCGTGGCTAGTACTCGCCTCGGAAGCAATCAGCGACGGGCAAAATATTGACAGGGATATTTTCTTAAAAAGTGTTTCGTTGTGGCAGGCCTGGTTTGACGATGTTGGCACTAATGAGCTTAATACTAGCGACACCCGCAATGAATTAGCCTTGTTTCATCAAGTGGTTAACTTTCTCGATAAGTTTTATAAGGCAACACATAATTTTTCCGCATGTGTCGCTATTCAGGAGCAGGCATTTCCGATTTACCGGAAACACATGGCCTGGACTAAAGTTGTTCAATCCCTCAAATCTCTTGCCGGGTATTACTCTAGGCTGGATAAGCCAGAAACGGCATTGGTTGCGGAGCGCAGGATAATTGATGAGGTTCCCTACGGCGAATTCCCTCCTGGTTACCAGCTGCAACAAATGATTGATATTTTATTGTTACGCATTGCGCGCAAGGATGCTGTTCATGCTCAAAAGCTGATTGGTAAAACCAGAGCAATGGATGTCGGTAATCATTTTGCCGAGATCCTTGATAGTATCCAGTGCGATATTGATTACCTGTCAGGAAATTATGTTGCCGCCTTACATCACTACTGCCGATTGTGGGCACGGACGATCGGCACGGACCAAGTTGTACATATCAAAAGTTTGCAGCAACGCCTCGTTGAATTGGAACAACATGTGGGTACAGAATCATTTACGGCAATCTTTACCCAGGAAGTGCCCGAGGGGACCGTCCACCCAAGTGAATATTCGCTAGTTTCCTAAAAATGGGATTTTGAGAATCCCAAATCCCTGAACAGGGATTTAATCAAACCCGCTAAAGAAATTAAAAAATCATAAAAAACAATAAGATATGCATATGGCACAGTTTGTGTATTAAGAGCATTGTGGCGCTGGTGATGGGCTCTGGGTAAACGGTCCGGTTATGCTTCATCGCCAACGCGAATGCGGGACTTAAAGCTTTAATTGTGGTTAATAAACCGGATAGAGAAGACAGATGGACATTTTTATTGAGAAGAAGCAGAAAATGCCTCGTTTGCAATTGCCGAAACAGAAGTACTTCATTGCAATCGGGGTTATTTTAGTCATCGTTATTTTTTTCGCACTTAAATATTTATGGTTTCTCAGCCAGGCTGACTACGGTGTTGACGCGAAAACCCTGAATTTCGGGGAAGTTAAAAAAGGCAATTTTAAAGTGTCCGTCAGAGGCACGGGTACCCTGGTGCCTGACAACGTCCAATGGCTGACAGCAATCACTGACGCCACTGTTGTGCGGCGGGTATTGAAGGCCGGCAATAAGGTGAAGGAAGGTGATTTGATTGTCGAGCTGACCAATCCCCAGTTGGTGCAACAATTGGCCGAGGCTGAATTTGAATTAGAGGCCTTGCGGGCGCAGTTGAAAGCTGAAAAGGTGAACCAGGAATCTTCTATCCAGGAACAAAAATCGGTCGTTTCCAATTCGCAATTGGATTACAAAGCCAGCCAAAACGAATTCGAGGCGAGAGAGCGATTGATCAAGACAGGCGCGGTTTCGCAACTGGATTACCAGCGCTCACGGATATCCGTGGAGCAGGCGCAGCAGCGTTGGGTCCTGCAAAAGGAAGTCTATGCAAAGATGCAGGAAAACCTTGCCACCCAGAATGAAGCACGTACAGCGCGCTTGAATCAAAGTAAAAAAATGCTAGAGCGGATTCAACAGCAGGTTGATGCTTTGCAGGTGCGAGCAACTATCACCGGAACCATCCTCGAGGTCCCGCTCGAATCTGGAAGACGAATTGCAATGGGTGAAAATATTGCCAAGCTCGCTCGGGAAGATTCATTAATTGCGGAATTAAAAATCCCTGAAATCCAGATAAGGGATGTCACTATCGGGCAAAAAGTCATTGTTGATACGCGTAATAGTGTTATTAACGGCGTGGTCACTCGCGTCGATCCTGCGGTAGTAAATGGCAGTGTTCAGGTTGATGTTGCCTTCACGGGTGAATTGCCGAGTGACGTTCGTCCTGATTTGGGGGTTGATGGTGAAATTATGATAACCGAGCTCGCCGACACCTTGCATGTTGAACGGCCATTGTTTGCCCAGAGTAAAAGTTCGATATCCGTCTACAAAGTCAGTCATGACGGGAATTTTGCCGAGCGGGTTGAAGTGAAGTCAGGTTTTGGCTCAGTTAACCAAATTCAGATTGTGGGCGGGTTAGACACTGGTGACCGAATAATTATTTCTGATCCTTCGCGTTTCCAGGCTTATAACAAGATACGGATAAATTAGATTTTTTTTCTTAATCAATGAGGACATGACATGAGCAATGCATTAATAACCTTAGATGGCATTAATAAAATATTTTACACCGATCAAGTGGAAACACATGCGCTGAGCAAAATTACTTTTAATATCAATAAAGGTGAATACATAGCAATTACTGGCCCATCAGGTTGCGGAAAATCTACGTTATTATCGATCCTTGGATTATTGGATACCCCTACTGAAGGCTTGTATCGCCTTGCCGGTCATGACGTTTCAAACATTTCAAAACCCGAACGTGCCAGGATCCGTAACCAGGAAATTGGTTTTGTGTTTCAATCGTTTAACCTGATTAGCGATCTTGATGTCGAAGCAAACGTCGAGCTGCCATTAACCTATCGCAAAAACCTGGATAAAAACCAGCGCAAGCAGTTGGTGAAAGATGCGCTTGAGAAAGTAGATATGTCCCATCGCGCAAAACATTTTCCGTCGCAGTTGTCAGGTGGACAGCAACAACGTGTTGCGGTAGCGCGGGCGATAGCGGGAAATCCCTCGGTAATACTGGCTGACGAACCTACAGGAAATTTGGACACCAAAAGTGCAGAAGCAGTGTTGGGCTTGCTCGATAAACTTCACTCTGAAGGCGCCACTATTTGTATGGTTACCCACGATCCACGATCTGCATGTAGAACGGAGCGCAAGATTGAACTACTGGATGGTTGTATTGTGGCGGACAAGCGTAACGATGTTAAAAACATGTCTACGTTTAATGTCCACTCAGCCATCCAGGAGGAGATATCAGCATGATATATGTCGATGATATTAAATACGCTTTGCGATTGCTGGCGAAAAAACCCGGGTTTACGGTATTAACCACCTTGGTTATGGCGGCGGGCATCGGGCTCAGTATTTACATGTTTTCGTTTTTTAATACGATTGTCTTTAAATCTTTGCCCTTTAGCGATGGAAAATCGTTGGTCCAAATCAGCAGCTCCTTGGACGGTTTAAAAAATGCCGGAATGGTCAATATGTATGACTACTCCGAAATTCGCTCAACAGTGAAAGGACTCGGCGAATTCGGTGCTTATCGAATTGGCGATAAAAACGTTGCCAGTAGAGACGGCGCACGTCGCTATACTGCCACGGAAGCGGAGCCCAACATTTTTTCCCTAACTCGTGTCAAACCCATGATGGGCAGAGAGTTTACCGATAGTGAAAACAGGGGAGGTGCTGAACGCGTTGTGGTTATTGGTTACGACGTTTGGCAAAACCAATTTGGTGGTGATTCCGATATTATTGACCAATCAATACGTATTAACGGCGAAACTCACCGGATTATTGGTGTTATGCCAGAAGGCTATGTGTTTCCCGGTAATTCGGAATTGTGGTTGCCCTTGCGTGAAGTTCCTGGCCAACAACCGCGGGAGTCCGCGTCCAGTGTTTATGGTTTAGCTCATGTGCAAGACGGTTTTTCGCAGGAAGACATCAATAAGCAAATTGATTTGATTATTCAACGCGTTAAGGAACGGTATCCAAAAGTCACCAATGGCCTTGGTGCCTATGTTTCCAGTATACCCTTGGCTGATGAAGGCGGTTCGTTACCCTTTATTATTTCGGTTCATGTTATTTCTATCCTGGTATTGATCCTCGCCTCTATCAACGTTGGCAATTTATTGTTGTCCCGCGCTGTAGAAAGAAGCAGGGAGACTGCCATCCGTGTAGCCTTGGGTGCACCCAAGGGCCGCCTGATCAGCCAAATGTTATGGGAGAGTATTTTAATTTGCCTAGTAGGAGGTGTTATCGGTTTATTGATACTGGCTTGGGGCTTGGAAGTTACCACCATCATTACCAAATCCTTCTTTCCCGATCAGCCACCTTTCTGGTGGGACTTCGGTCTGGATGCATTCAACATCCAATTGTTCCTAATTTTTGTGGTGGGCGCGGTGATACTCACCGGTTTGCTGCCAGCTTGGAAGAATGCCGGCGCGGATTTTAATGCAGTCCTCAGGGACGGTACTCGCGGCGCCCTGGGGAAAAAAGCAGGAAGGCTGAATCGCTTCCTGATCAAGAGCGAAATTTTTGTTTCCATGACAGTGTTAATCGCAGCTTGCGTCATGATGGTTGGAAACTACAGAGCCTCCAGCGCCGATTATGGTGCGAAGACAGAAAATATTCTGATCGCTGAAATACTCTTGCCAGAATCTGCTTACCAAACCCCGGAAAGCCAGGAGCAATTTGCGAAATCATTAGAGTCCCAACTGGAAAACACTGCAGGTATTGGAGATGTAATGATTGCATCCGCATTACCCGGTGCCTTCGCGGCCATATCAGAGTTTGCGCTCGAAGGTAATGAATACGCTGAAGAAAAAGGATATCCACGCGCAAATTATATTTCTGCGGCCTATGGCAGCCTTGAAAAGCTGGGTGTTGAGCTGCGACAAGGGCGCTTTTTTGATGCTAGCGATGAAGGGCTTGATAAACAAACAGCGATAGTTACCGATAGCTTTGTACAAAAATATTTTCCCGACGGCAAGTCAGTGCTCGGGAAACGTATTCGCGATGCTAAAGCCGGCAGCGATACGCCCCAATGGCTCACTATCGTGGGTGTGATCAAGCACACCATTCATGGCCCATCCTATGATGAAAAAGGAAAGATGCCTTCTGTATTCCGTCCATTCTCACAAAATCCGCAACGACAAATATCCGTTGCCGTACAGATGAAAGCCGAACGGGTTGAAGTGGTGAGTGCTTTGCGTCGAGCGTTAAGTTCGATAGACCCTGATTTGCCTGCATTCAGAATACAGCCCTACGCAGAGAGCCTTACTCGTTACACCGCACCAGTGTTGTTCATGACAACAGTGATATTGCTGCTTGGTGTTACTGCGGTAATTCTAGCAGTCAGTGGTATTTATGGTGTGATGTCAAACATTGTTAACCAGCGTACCCAGGAAATTGGTGTCAAGCGCGCATTGGGTGCGCCGGATAGCGAAGTAACAAAAGAATTCCTGATGACAGGCCTTAAGCAGTTCCTTTGGGGGGGCATACCGGGATTATTAGCCGGTGCCGGACTGGGATTTGCAATGTCCCAGGCGCTGAGTGTTGATAACGGGGATCTGGTGCTTATCTCCACGCTATTAACCTTAATTATTGGTGGTGCGGTGATGTTGGCGACTTATTTGCCAACCAAACGCGTGCTGCAAATGGAACCTAGCCAAGCATTGCGCTATGAATAATTAGGATATTTTATTTCGTTGGGATTGATCGAACAAGGATGTTCAGCTGCTTGATAGCATTATGTTTTCCATCTACAGCCCATCGCTGGTAATAATCAATCGTAATTCATCCACTGTATGCGATCTTTAAGGATTGCATATTTGATCGCATTATTTTTTTGGGTATAACAATGAACACCAACAAACTTGAAGGTAAGGTTGCAATAGTTACTGGAGCATCAAAAGGAATCGGGGCTGGAATAGCGCTCGGTTTGGCGGAGGCTGGAGCGGCAGTGATTGTTAATTATGCTAATAGTGAAGACTCGGCAAATAATTTGGTGAGGAATATAGAGAGTCTTGGTGGCAGGGCTCACGCCGTAAAAGCAGATGTATCCAACCCTCAAGATGTGCAGCATCTTTTTTCAAGCGCGAGAGAAATCTATGGTCGACTTGATATTCTTGTTAACAATGCCGGGGTCTTCAAGTTTGAACCGATAGAGGAAGTCGTTGCTACAGAATTTTATCGTGAGTTTGGCATTAATGTTCTGGGCACCATTTTATGTATCAAGGAAGCCACTAAATATTTTGGTGATAATGGTGGCAGTATTATCAATATCAGTTCGGTAATCAGTAAAAATCCTGTTGCCAATTCGGTGGTATATGCTGCAACAAAAGCGTCAATTGATTCAATTACCATAGGGATGTCACGCGAACTTGGACCGCGAAAAATAAGAGTTAATAGCATAGCTCCTGGCGTTATTTTTACGGAAGGTGTTGTTGCTCAAGTTGGCGAAGCAAATAACGAATTTCACCAAGAAATTATTGCTATGACTCCTTTGCGACGAGTTGGAACACCAGCAGATGTAGCCCGTGCTGCAGTATTCCTAGCCTCTGATGATTCAGCCTGGCTAACAGGAGAATATATTTGCTCATCTGGTGGGTGGCGTTAGCAAATTATATTTGAATTTAATAAGTACCTGCTATTTATAATTTCATGACTTGATTATGACTATGGTAATCCCCCAACAGAATGACGATTTTATTGTGGCAGAAGGATTTGCTGACTGGTTTAATCTCGCTCTCCCAATTTACTACTGTAAATTTGAGCAAGAGAATTACAGTGACTATTTGTTTGCTCAACTTAATATCCCATTCCCAGAATCATTGAATAATGCAGTGGTTAAGCGTCGCGCCGAATTTTTGGCGGGACGCTATTGCGCTATGAAGACTATGCGTGTAAATGGCGTTCACACCAATGAGATTAAAATAGGGAAACATAGAAATCCATTGTGGCCCACTCCGTTGATAGGTTCTATCAGCCATTGCAGTGGACTTGCCGCTGCTATTACAAATGAATTATCTTCCTCCTATGGGTTGGGAATCGACATTGAGACAATAGTTGAAACTATCACCATGAAAAATCTATCGAAACAAATCCTAACGCATGAGGAGCGGGCTTTTATTGACGGTCAATCTTTTTCTCATGACGACAGTGATCGCAATATATGTCTTTTATTCACGTTAATCTTTTCTGTAAAAGAAAGTTTTTTTAAGGCGGTATATCCGCTAGTTGAAGAGTATTTTGATTTTGATGCTGTTTCAATTACCAATATCGACTGGATCAAGGGAACGCTTCAACTTCTCGTTAATAAAACACTACATCAACGCATAGAAAAAGGCATGAGAGTCAATGCGGTGTTCACAATATTACCTGATGAAAAAGTCACAACCTTAGTGATTATTCAAAAATGATAATTTTTAAAAACGGATCGATTTATATTGAAAATGTAATTTATTGATCGCATAAATACTACTCAATATTCTGCACCTGCTCGCGCATCTGCTCGATCAACACTTTCAATTCGACTGCTGCCTGCGTGGTATCGCTCACGATGCTTTTGGATGAAAGCGTGTTGGCTTCGCGGTTTAATTCCTGCATTAAAAAATCCA
Source organism: uncultured Gammaproteobacteria bacterium (assembly GCA_966096785.1). Lineage (GTDB taxonomy): Bacteria > Pseudomonadota > Gammaproteobacteria > Pseudomonadales > Cellvibrionaceae > Cellvibrio. The sequence goes on from CBHTVU010000090.1 coordinate 9,248, forward strand.
GTCTGCGGCCTAAGGAATCGGTTTGTTTTAAGCTGCGCTTAACTTCGATAACGTGAGTGTCGAGACGATCGAGCTCTTCGTCTACATCTGCTTTTTGAGCGAGCATTACAATTTCCTGTTCCAAACGATCGGGATCTAAATCGATTTGCAGTGCAGCAAGTTTGGTTTGTAATTTTTCGCGTTGGGCGGCGAGAATTTCAGGCATACGCGCGCGGACTTTTACAACTTGTGCGGATACCGCATCCAAACGCTGTAAAATTAATTGTTCAAGCTCGGCACCTTCGCGACTGCGATGCTCGATAAGACCTGTAAGCGCATCCTCGAACACGCTTAGCACAGCTGCTTGCATGACTTCGCGATCCAGCTCTTGCTTCTGCATAACACCCGGCCATTTAAGAATTTCTAACGCACTGAGCGGCGCAGCGGCTTTGCCAAGCACATCATTAATTTGAGTGGCCGCTTTGGCCAATTGAGTAACGCGTGAAAGATTAATACCTAAATCCGCTTCAGCCTCGTGCTCCCACTGAATACTCAGGCTCGCCTCCACTTTGCCGCGCTGCAACGACTTGCGCATGGCATCGCGCAGATGAGGCTCGATCTCACGAAAATCCTCGGGTAACCGAAAACTCGGCTCAAGATAACGATGATTGACGCTGCGAATTTCCCATACGGCGGTGCCCCAGGAAAGTTTGGCTTCGCGACGTGCAAATCCGGTCATACTGCGTGGCATAGATGGTCCTTAAAGCGTTGGATAAGAATGGTTTGGTGACTTGAGGTTGCCAGAACTGGTAAAGTTCGGAAGGCTTTTAACGCAACGATTTATCGTCTGGCGACACTTGTCATAATTATTTTGGAAGATGGTAGCACACCTTCCTCCCATCCCATTCAGCAGTAAGGAATTTATCATGCAACGCCCCAGTGGTCGCACCCCAAACCAACTCCGCGATATTCGCATCACCCGCCGTTACACCAAACACGCTGAAGGCTCAGTGCTCGTAGAGTTTGGCGATACCAAAGTAATTTGCACCGCGAGCGTCGTGAATAGTGTTCCGGGATTTCTGCGCGGAAAAGGACAAGGGTGGCTCACCGCTGAATACGGCATGTTGCCGCGCTCAACGGGTACACGTATGGATCGCGAAGCCGCGCGCGGAAAGCAACAAGGCCGCACCGTAGAAATTCAGCGCTTGATTGGTCGCTCATTACGCGCCGCCGTAGATCTCACAGCATTGGGCGAGAACACTATTAATATCGACTGCGACGTTATCCAGGCCGACGGAGGAACTCGCACAGCTTCCATCACCGGCGCTTGGGTTGCACTGGCCGATGCTATCGTGCATTTGAAATCGCAAGACAAAGTTATCGGCGAACCACTCAAGCGCGCGATTGCTTCCGTCTCGGTAGGAATTTATGAAGGCGTGCCCGTATTGGATTTGGATTACCCCGAAGACTCCTCTGCCGATACCGATATGAATGTTGTCATGGCTGACGATGGCGGCATTATCGAAATCCAGGGCACCGCCGAAGCTGAACCTTTCACCGAAGAAGAATTTGCAGCCATGTTAAAGCTAGCGAAGCAGGGAATTGCAGAATTGCATCGTTTGCAGAAAGAAGCTTTGAGCTTGAAGGTTTAAGCTGATCAATATAATTAATTCGACCAGCCTTTCTTAAAAATTTCTTCACACTAAAATCTTATAAGTGTTTGCTAAGAGCACACCAGCGATACTTATAAGATTTTTGTCCAATAGATGCTTGATGTGTCTGGCAGCTAGATAGATCCATAACATATCCATAATTCGCTAAAGCTTGTACCGCTTGCCCTTCATTTAAAATATTTATTTGATCGGTGTCTTTGTCGAGATGAATGGCTGTCAAATGACATTGATCTGCAGAATTCATATCTACTTGAACTTTTTTTTCCAACTTAAATATGGGAATGATTTTTTTAATAGAATCGCATCCCTTTGCAGATTGCGTTATTTTCAGGATTTCAAAAAAGGCGTTTGCCTTTTCAGCACGTTTGAATCGTTCCGAATCAGGTGCATCTGGGAATAGAGCAAAAACTTGACCCTTTCGCGAGTCAATTATCTGATCAATCCGTTTCGAATAGACGGACATGTTAGCAGGAAAACTTCCGCTAATTTGTACGAAGGCAACACTTGAAGGAAATTGCGAAATGAGCCAACCAAATGGTGGATCACCGGCCACCATAATAACGGTTGTTTTCTCCGGTGTAGTTAATGCGGGTACATCTACGCGATACATTTTTTCGGACCAATCAGCATGCCCCCAGGTTTTAGCCCCAGCAAGGTAAATAATTAGAGTGATTACACTTAACAAACGTAACGAATATTTGCGCGCCAATTCATAAGAAAAAATATGAGTTAGTATTAAAAAAATAGCTAAAGGTAGAAGAATTTCGATAGCTACCAAGTATCGCTGAATGCTAAAGATCTTGAGCCATACCAAAAAGGAAGTGCATATAAAAAACAAAAGAAACTTTTCAGAAATAGACAACGGAGGAAGAAAGATTTTTTTTGCTTTCATCCAAACAATTCTAATGGTCCAAAGAAGAATCCCCACATAAAAAATAGCCCAAATTATCTGATGATGTTTTAACTCGCCAACCCTTAGTGGATTCAGAGACATAATTATTGGCCACAAAAGTGCTTCCGTAATACTACGTGGCCCCCATCTGACATCTGCTATTGAAATGTCTTGAGTTAGTTCATTAGGGAAAAATTTACTAAATTGAGGGAAAAGCGGATTACCAAAGTGCGTCCACATTTCGTAAAACCAGTAGCCCGCCGTAATCGTGGTGCCCACTAACACCGCAATACCAAATATAAAAGCCAGTTTTAACCTGACAAATATGGTCATCGGCAATATAAATATACTTGCGCAGAGAGCCACAGCAAATACAGCATTCGTAAGCTTTAGACCCACAGCTATACCAGCAAAGGCTCCGGCAAACAAAAAATTTTTTACTGGGATTTTTGAGTGCCGCTCAACATTCAACGCATGCAAAATAATTAGCAAACTGGATAAAACGAACGAAGCCGTAACAATATCGCCCATAGTGTTGCCAAAAGCGGACGAAAAATTTGCAGTTAAGCATCCGAATAATGCCAACAGCATTGGAATTTTATACTTATCTTCAGCAGGAACTTTATTTAGCAGCTGACGAGCAACGAGCGCAACTAATATAAAATTTGCGCTATGAATGAATCCCATTATGAAACCGACTAATACAGCGGATAAATGATTAGCCATCCAATAATAAGGAATATCAAGTATTGGATTAAAATAGGTTTGTAGGCCCGCGGGAGCCAGGTCCACCATTAACTTTTGATGAAGAAATGCGAAAGGATTGTATAAATGATAATTAGCCAAATCCCAATTTGTATCAGCACCCAACCAAATCGAAATGAGCCCACCTATAAATGGTGCAATAATACAAATAGTTAAAAAGGTATGTGGTTTGGCAAAATCCATTGCAATAAAATTGCGCATTATTTTTTCCATCTATGTCAGGATATTTTGGAGTTGAAAACAAAGTTCTTAGCGGCAAGATAATTTATACCCAATCCTGCACATGAACCCAGCGCAACACCGATGAAAGGAGTTATAAAGGTGCGATTAAAAGTAAATACTACAAGGCCATACACGGCTATATTTACCAGACCGCCTAGACTTGCAGCCAAAAAATAACGCCACGCTTCTTTCAACAAACGAGGCTGAGGGGGTGATGAATTAAACGTGAAGTTTCTATTAAGCTGCCAAGTAAATAAGACAGCGATTAGAAATGAAATAATTCGACCATACAGATAATCCATACCCAGAAATAGCACAATATATAAAACGCCTACATCTACAAAAAAGCCACATGCACCAACAATCACAAAGCGGAAAAAAGGCTTAATTTTCATCGCAACTATTTCCAATATACTTAGGCGCGGTGTAGAACAAATAAGTATTTCGCTTGGTTTCAATACGCCCTTTCGTCACAGTGTCTAATACCAAGCCACAGGTGAGAAGTATTAAGCCAAATATGCTTAAAGAAGCACATAAAATTGCTGTAGGAAAACGTGGCACTAATCCGGTTTGCAAATAGGTTTGAAATAAGGGAATGGCAAGAAATATAGCGGTGAACAAACAGGTAAAAAATCCCAATGAAAAAAATGCAAGGGGTTTTTCTGACCTGAACAAACGTATTATGGTTAGTGCTATACGAAAGCCGTCGCTATAAGTGCTGAGTTTGCTCGCGGAGCCGTCCGGGCGAGATTTATATTGGCTCACGACTTCAATCACCGGCATACGCAATTGTAATGCATGTATAGACAACTCCGTTTCTGTTTCAAAACCCTTTGAATGCGCTGGAAATGATTTGACATAACGTCGAGAAAAAACGCGATAGCCGGATAACATATCTGAAAACGCGTAACCAAAAATAAAGGCTGCAAAATCCGTCAATAACGAATTGCCAAATTGATGACCGAATCGATATGCCTCCTGTTCATCTGTTTTTCTCACACCTACAACCATATCAGCGCCTTCCAGCAACATATGATCAATAAGTTGTGGCGCTTGTTGAGCATCGTAGGTGTCGTCACCATCCACCAACACGTATATGTCCGCATCCACATCTGCAAACATTCTACGAATTACATTACCTTTACCTTGAAATGCAACCCTTCGCACAACTGCTCCAGCTTCAGAGGCCAACTTAACGCTCATATCCGAAGAATTGTTATCAAATACAAATATATCTGCTGCAGGCAAAGCAGCTTTGAAATCATGAACTACTTTCGCAATAGTGATTGCCTCGTTGTAACATGGAATTAATACCGCCACACGATTAGATGGCAAAGATAATTTAGTGGTGTCAGGCATAGAAATTTCTCGACAGATCAATCTGTGCAGTATACTAGGAAGCGCCAAAAGCCTGTCAATTGATTGCCCGCTACTGCTAAACCAGGGTAAACATGGCGAAACTATCAAATCCAGGTCACTGCCAAAACCGAAACTTTTACCGAAAATTATTCGCTTAAAATCAATTAATGTTTTCCAGTTTTCGTTCTGCGCTAATGTCGCATTTATTTTTATGGCCCCTTCCGCGTTTCTTAGTCATGCATGCGTTGAATTAAATACAAAAAATAGACAACAAAGTGCCTAACTGAAATTAATGGCGTATGAGGGAACACGCCTGCTTGCAACTCGTCTAGGCTTTTTCAAATCAGCTTTATTAAAGCACTCACGAATAAAAACCACTGCACGTCTCATACGGTAGAGGAGTCCGCATGAATACATTAATTTTTTCTCAAACCGCCATTTTTCGCCTGCAACAACTC
>CBHTVU010000091.1:0-14565 GCA_966096785.1 uncultured Gammaproteobacteria bacterium
AAAGAGTTAGATTTTATGGATTTTCAGTATCCCTATGCATTGGCGGGCCTGTTCGTTGGCTTCGTAGTTGGGCTTACAGGTGTAGGTGGCGGGTCTTTGATGACGCCCATTTTGCTGCAATTTGGTATTTCGCCCGCGAGTGCCGTAGGAACTGATTTACTGTATGCGGCTATCACCAAATCTGGTGGGATTCATGTTCATCATAAAAAACGCAATATCGACTGGCGAATTACATTGGTATTGGCAATGGGTAGTGTGCCCGCCGCTCTAATCACCTTGTGGGCATTGCATACAAGCCACATGGATACAGCTGCACTTAATAAAATGATTAAAACATCGCTCGGCTGGGCAATGTTTTTTACTGCCTTGGCGATTTTATTTAAACAAAAAATTATGGATTTCAGCCATCGTAATGATTTTTGGCTGACACGCATGACCCCAAGACAACAGGACATAGCTACTTTTTTGACAGGACTTTTGCTGGGCGCTGTGGTGACCTTAACGTCTATTGGTGCAGGTGCTTTGGGTACAGTGGTTTTATTTCTGCTTTATCCTTTGCTCCCCACTGTGAGATTGGTAGGTACTGAAATTGCACACGCCGTTCCACTCACACTTGTTGCAGGCTTGGGGCACGCCAGTTTTGGTAACGTTGATTGGAGTTTATTAATAAATTTATTGATGGGGTCATTGCCTGGCATTTATATAGGAAGCCATTTGGCAAACCGTGCTGCGGATAAATATTTACGCCCAGCATTAGCTATGATGATGGTGTATGCGGGCACCAAATTGGTATTCGTATAAATTAAAATTGGCACTCTAAAATAATCGCAAAATTTAGGCGAGTCGTTGTACGTCTACTGAAACAAACAATTGCGGTGAATGACCGCCGCCAAAGATTACACCTTTGAGTGGAGTTACATCTGAATAGTCTCTACCCCATGCGGTTGTAATGTGCTGTTCACCTGTAACTCTGTTATTGGTAGGATCAAATTCAAACCATCCTTCCCCTGGTGAAAAAACCGCAAACCACGCGTGAGTTGCATCTGCACCTACCAGTTTTTCCTCTCCGGGCGGTGGCAAAGTTTCCAAATAACCACTCACATAGCGCGCGGGATATCCTAACGACCGCAAACAACCTATGGCGAGATGCGCAAAATCCTGACACACACCGCGCTTATGTTTAAAAACATCTGCCAAGGGTGTTGCAACATCTGAAAATTCAGGATCGTAAGTAAAATCACTGTGTATCCGCTGAGTTAATTCCATTACTGCAGAAAGAAACGGACGATCATCAGTAAAAGAGGGTTGCGCATAATCAGCCAGATATTGCTGCGACTGCACCATCAGTGAGTCCAGAATAAACTCGCGCGCATTTATACAATCACTATTTTTTGTATTATCCAATAAATATTTTACGTAGCTGCAAGGGTTACCAAAATCAAGATTGATATTCGCCTCCCAATCCTTCACTTCGATGGCACTGGTAATACTCAATTCCAATTCAGCATGATCCTTTTCAATGGAAAACTGTAAAAATTGATTTCCAAAACAATCGGTGTGCGTGTTATGTGTTGTAGCTAGCGGCGAAATTTTTATATCAACGCCGTTAACCTGCTGCGCTTGAGTATCACGCGGTAACACGTAAGCAATGTTATAGCAGTTACTGACTGACAACGCATACTTATAACGTGTTGTGTGTCGAACAATATATTTCATAAACCCCTGCGCTCACCAATTTATAGGGAATCTTGCCACTCGGTATTTTTTACCAATAACTGCGGCCCTTGGGCATGATCAAAATAACGCTGGCTGATTGCTTTTGCCGCGCTGCCGATGAGATATTGCACACGCGCAAGAATCTGGTCCAAATCCTGCCGCACACCCGTATCCGCCTTGGCTAATTCTTTAACATCGCTTAACTTAAGTGCGGTAGTAGCCTCCAGCAAAAATTTGTTTTCCGCGCTTAATATTTCTTTATTGCCGGGTAAATCTGCAAAGTGCATGGCAAGCTCTTCAATTTGAAAAATAAGTGATCGTGGGTTATTGGCATTTAGCAATAACATTTCCAATCCGTTCTCTACGTTCACACCACTTTGATAACGACGACGATAGGAAATTAACGCTTCGCCATTTAAAAGCGCGGTTTCAACCAGAACCTCCTGCTCTATGTCGTCAAACTTGCTTGTCAACATGGAACGCAGGCCGCTGATAATTTGCAGTGCGCGCTCCATACGCCTACCCATTTCCATAAAATGCCAGCCATTACCGCGAATCATACTTTCATGCATTAAACCAGCAAACGCCAGCAACGCTGTCACTAAAGGTGCGAGCGCTTCTTCTGGTGCAGACAGACCATCTGGTTTCAAATTTATTTTTAATGCGTCGAGTTCATCACCAATATTATTGATAATACGTTGCGTATCATTTGATAATTGTTCCTTCACTTGCTCGGCAGACTTGATCATGGCAATTAAGTTATTTGCTACACTGCCAACACGCTGTTGATCCAGAATAATGGCAATCATTTCCGGTTCTGGATTAGTTAATAACTCACTATCAATTCGCGTGAACCCGGGATAGGTAGATGTAACATCCGTTATCGCTTTCAATAAAGTTTTACAGACAACGTCGGGCAAAGCTTCTGTTTTATTTAATTGCACAAACACAGTACGTAATAAACGTAAACCTGAATCAGCGCGTTCGGCGTAGCGACCCATCCAAAATAAATTTTCTACCACGCGACTCGGAAGCTCACCGACATTTTCCTGAACCGGTTGAGTGTCAGCGGCGCGAAGTGTTACTTGCTTTTCAGGTTCAGATGCTAATACCCATGTATCTTTCGACACCGAACCGCGTTGGTTGGATATAATTTTTTTATCCGCATCCAAATTAACGCGCGTTAAACCACCTGGTAAAACGGCGTAGGAAGTTTCACTGGCAACCGCAAAGGTCCGTAAAATAGAAGCGCGCGGCAAAAACTTTCCTTGATGCCAAGTGGGTGTTTTGGTACTGGGGATATATTCTTGCGCTGCAAATTGATAAGGGTGTTTACGAATACGATTTTGCCACGCCTGCAATTTAGTATCGTCCAACTCGGCACCGTATACTTCATAAAGGCCTGGCTTGCGATAAGTGGGTTTAATCAATAATTTATTTAAATTTGCACACACGTATTCCAAATCATCTTTGTCGCCACACCACCAGGTTTTCACAGATTGCATCTGTAAATCACGACCTAGTAGCACGCGAGCTATTTCTGGCAGGTACCGCAAGAGCGCAGGATTTTCTAACACACTTGAACCTAGTGGATTCGCAATGGCTACATTACCCATGCGCACAACTTCTAATAAACCTGGAACACCTAATTGCGAATTGCCTTTTAATTCAACGGGGTCGCAATAGATATCATCGACACGACGCAAAATAACATCGACGCGTTTTAATCCTTCGAGTGATTTCATCCACACATAGCCGTTACGCACGCTGAGGTCGCTACCTTGCACTAATTGAAAACCTAAATAATTTGCAAGATAGGCGTGTTCAAAATAGGTTTCGTTGTAAGCGCCAGGTGTTAGCACCACTATGCGTGCAATACCGCCGTTTGGATTTAGCTCATGTAATTTTTGACGCAAGCGCGCAAAAAATAATGACAAACGATGCACATGGCTATCGCGAAATAAACTAGGGAAAACGCGATTCATCACAGTGCGATTTTCTAATGCGTAGCCAGCACCTGAAGGGGCTTGGGTGCGATCCGCCATCACCCGCATTTTTCCATCGGAACCGCGAACCAAATCAACTCCGTGTAAAATCAGTTGATGATCGCCTTGCATTTTTACGTTGTGACAGGGGCGTAAATACCCAGCGTGTGAAAATAATAATTCAGGAGGAATAATGCCTTGATGAATTAATTTTCGCTCGCCATAAATATCGAGCAAAATAATATTAAATAATTCAGCACGCTCTATTAAAGCAGATTCAGTTTGCGCCCATTCCTCACTGCTAATTAATAAGGGAACAGGATTGAGTTGCCAGGTTTGGCTTGCATTGGGTTCGTCATATATTTTATAAGTCGCGCCATCGTCACGCAAAATGCGACGAACTTTTTTCTGCCGCTCTTCAATGGCTTCAGCGCCAAGACTTTGTAGGCTTTCAAGCAAATATTTCCAATGAGCCCGCACTTCACCATTATCAGTAAATGCTTCGTCCATAGCCTCTGGAAAAGCCGAGGATTGCGACTGCGATTGGGAGTTAGTAATGGAGTTTTCCATGTGCGCGGAATGAAAGTTCATGGGAGTTAAATTCTAATACAAAATGAGATGTCGTCATTTTAGCTCTTTTTATGCGCAAATGTTTGATTTAACGCAGCGCGACAAATTGGATGTAAGCAGGCCAAGTCGTTTTCCAATAAACAACACACAAAGTCCTAAAAACTCCATCGTCATCCCCGCAGTGGGTCCAACGACCTCACATTAAAACAAAGTCTCTGGATCCCCTGCGGGGATGAGGACGCGCTACTAACTATTACCTTCTTAAATCCAATGTATGTGGGTATTCATCTGCTGGCTCTTCGGGGGGAGGAGCCATAGGTCTCGGTGGATGTTTGTGTTCAAAAAACTCACGCAAAATTTTCCCTGCAGGTGAGACAGGTAAAGCTCCCGGCGTATGATTGAAATCAAAAAAGCGATTACCGCGGCGCGATTCAGCTTCGTTTGCATTCACAGGGAAACGATCGTAACTGCGACCACCGGGATGGCTGACATGATAAGTGCAGCCGCCGATGCTTTTGCCATTCCAGGTATCAATCAAATCAAACACCAACGGTGAATGAATTCCAATAGTTGGATGCAATGCAGACGGCGGTTGCCAGGCTCGGTAACGTACACCGCCAACATACTCACCGTGCTTCGCCGTTGCATTCAAACAAACACGACGGCCGTTGCACGCGAGCACATAGCGCCCTGGAGTGAGACCGCTGACTTTTACTTGCAGACGTTCGATTGAAGAATCCACATAACGCGATGTACCGAAACTGGAAACTTCTTCACCCAACACATGCCACGGTTCAATCGCCCAACGCAATTCAATTTGAATATCATCGAGCTGCACGCGACCATAATGCGGAAAACGAAATTCCTCAAACGCTGCAAGCCACTCCAACTGAAACGGATAACCGTGATCATTTAAATCGCGTACTACATCGCGCATGTCTTCCCACACATAATGCGGCAACATAAATTTATCATGTAGTGCAGTGCCCCAACGCACTAAAGGCTTTTTATAAGGCGAGTTCCAGAAACGACTGATTAGAGATCGCAATAATAAAATTTGCACAAGCGACATGCGTGCATGAGGTGGCATTTCAAAACCGCGGAACTCTAAAATTCCCTGGCGTCCGCTTGCTGTGCCCGGCGAATAAAGTTTATCGATACAAAATTCTGCGCGATGCGTATTACCGGTGATGTCAATTAATAAATTGCGCATTAATCTGTCGGTTAACCAGGGTTGGTCCACCAGCCCATCAGGCATTTCTTTAAATGCAATTTCCAACTCATACAACATTTCATCACGGCCTTCATCGACGCGCGGTGATTGGCTGGTTGGCCCAATAAACAATCCAGAGAATAAATAGGAAAGCGCAGGATGGTGCTGCCAAAAAGTGACCAGGCTGCGCAATAAATCCGGGCGTCGTAAGAACGGGCTATCTGCAGGAGTTGAACCACCAAAAGTTACATGATTGCCACCGCCGGTTCCCGAGTGACGGCCATCCAACATAAACTTTTCAGTGCCCAATCGCGTTTGACGTGCATCCTCATAAAGTGCTTCGGTATTATTTACCATTTCTGGCCAGGAATTTACCGGGTGAATATTTACTTCAATAACACCGGGGTCTGGCGTTATTAAAAATTTCTTAATGCGATAATCTTTCGGTGGTTCATAGCCTTCTAGCACCACCGGCATATCCAAATCTTTTGCAACATCTTCAATGGCTTCAATAAGCGCAATATAATGTTCCAAATAAGTAACCGGCGGCATGAAAATATGCATGCGACCATCGCGCGCTTCAAAACACATTGCGGTGCGAATGACGTAGCCGGCTTCAAGATAATTGTCTTTAACTTCTTCCGGTGTTTTTGCAACTTGTTCGGAAATAACCTGAACATTCGTCAGCTGATCTGCATTCTTTTTAGATGAAAATTTTTGCGTTAAAATTTCAAGCGAATTTAAACGAGTGGCTTCGTGATTTTTACCTGCTTTTTTAAGCGGAGGCTTTTCTTCAATAGGATCGGACTCCGGTTGATAACGATCATATTCTTTTTCTGGAAAACCCACGGAATTAAGTGGTAAACGCAACCCCAGAGGAGAGTCACCGGGGATTAACATTAAATCACCTGTGCGTAATTTCCATGCGCCTGATATCCACTGGCTAAATTGATAATTCCATTCAATCGGTAGTACATATCCTGTTTCAATATTCAAACCGCGCGTTAATAATTTTGCGAGGCGTCGCCGTTCCAGGTCATCCTTTAAATCTGCTTTTAACGGATTAACACCAACAGGTAATTGCTGTTCTGCCCACAGGTAATAAAGAACGTCTTCATAAGCGGGAATTAAAAACTCGGAATTAACAACAATTTTTTTACAAAGCGCCTGCGCGAATTTTTTCGCGTGTTCGTGATTAAATGAATAGCTTCTATCGACACGCGCTAATAATTTTTCATCGCGCCACAGGGGCTCACCGTCGGTGCGCCAAAAGCAGCCCAGCGCCCAACGCGGAACTTCTTCACCGGGATACCATTTACCTTGCCCATAGTGCAACAAACCAAAGGGTGCAAAAGTTTTGCGCATTCGCAATAATAAATCTTTCGCGAGCTTTAATTTATCAGCACCAAGTGCACCGGTATTCCACTGTTCGGACTCCATATCGTCAATGGAAACAAATGTTGGTTCACCACCGGTAGTTAAACGCACATCTTGCTCTTCCAGCTTTTTATCCACCGCTGCACCGAGCGCATTAATCGTTTGCCACTGCTCTTCGGTATAAGGTTTGGTTACGCGCGGATCTTCTAAAATCCGTAACACTTCATTTGAATAGAAAAATTCCACCTCCGTTTTACCCGTCGCACCGGTGATAGGCGCTGCGGAAATAGGATCAGGTGTGCAGGCTAATGGAATATGACCTTCAGTTGCCAGCAAACCTGACGTCGGGTCTAAACCAATCCAGCCTGCACCGGGAATAAAAATTTCGGTCCACGCATGTAAATCTGTAAAATCTTTTTCAGGACCGCTGGGACCGTCAAGCGCTTTAATATCGGAAGTGAGTTGTACCAAATAACCCGATGCAAAACGCGCGGCATACCCTAAATGACGAAATACCTGCACCAGTAACCAGGCTGTATCACGACAGGAACCTTTCGCTAAGGTCAGCGTTTCTTCGCAAGTTTGAATACCGGGCTCAAGGCGAACACCGTAACCAATCATTGTTTGCAACTTCTGATTCACCTGCACCAAAAAATCGTTAACATGCCATGGCTTGTCGGTAAGCACGCGGTGACGAATTTCAGCTTTAATTTCTTCGACTAACGCTAATAATTGCGCACCATCCTCGGTGACTTCCAAGTAAGGAATTAATTCGCGCTTTAATTGCGTGTCGTATTCAAAGGGTATGTATTCAGCATATTCTTCAACAAAAAAGTCGAAAGGATTTATCGATGTCATTTCGGCAATGACTTCCACCGAAATTTTTAATTTTTCACATTGATCGGGAAATACAAGACGCGCCTGAAAGTTTCCAAATGGATCTTGCTGCCAATTAATAAAATGATTTTCAGGTTCAATTTTTAATGAATAACTGTGAATTTTGGTACGCGAATGAGGTGCGGGACGCAAACGCAGCACATGAGGGTAAAGGGTGGTCAGCCGATCAAATGTATATTCAGTAACATGGTGAATGGCAACGCGTATAGCCATAACAATATCCTTTCAACAAAAAGCAAAACACTAACAGCAATGCCGCAAGCAACGGACACAATGTAATAAAAGAGTGCGTTTAAATTTATATTGCGCCCAATAAGCGCGCACCAGAACAATTAATTAGATCAATACTATCTCTATATTGGCTAAGGCAATAAGTGAACCAAGTGAGGATATAACAGAATTGTGACTAATACACTCTTATCGCATCTATCTACACTGGCGGGTAATGAGAATTGAAATCAGATGATGAAAAATTTATCGAAAGGAAATTAGAAATGGTGTTGGTATTATCTTAAATAGCTAAAGCGTCTACAAATGTCAGTAAATCATTTTCGATAGCGACAACATCAACTCCATGCTTCGCTTCAACATACAGACAGCCGCGATAGTTTATACCAAGGTAATTAAACGTATTAATAAATACATCTTCGTAGCAGGTGGGGCAAGATTCTTCAACACCTGTGGCAATAAGCGCCGCAGTTAATCCCCTTAATTTCCGACCCGTGGCTAATTCAATATCCAGCAAATCAGTAATCCTGTCTACAAACACCTTGAGTTGAGCGCTCATGGTGTACCAATAAATTGGTGATGCAAAAATCCAATGGTCATATTTCAACAGAGTTTCAATTAGCGGTAAAAAATTGTCATCACGATTCTTGTGTTCATAATCGTAAAAAGAAATTTCATAATCACTTACATCAAAAATATCGGCTGATAATTTATGTGCGACAACATCAACTACCTGCCGAGTGTTACCGTTTTTACGCGCGCCTCCATAAATAATTGCTGTAGTCGCCATAGATTAATTTGCCTTTTCCGCCGGTGGCACAACGCGCAGAACTTCTTCTAAGGTGGTCAATCCCGCCGCAATTTTTTGCGCACCGGATAACCGGAGTGTACGCATACCCTCTTTCATTGCCTGACGACGCATATCGACAATATTGCAGTCGCTGGTAACTTTTTCTTTTAGCGTGTCCGATAAAACTAAAATTTCGTACAAGCCTTGACGCCCTAGATAGCCTGTATTCCGGCATTCCAGACAACCCACCGGCCGATAAACTTTTGAGGGAACATTTACTTTCCAGGGCGCAACTAATTGTTGCCAATCATCGCTACTAATTTGTCCTTCTTCTTTGCAGTGTGGGCACAAAGTACGGACCAATCGTTGCGCCATGACACCCAGCATGGTTGCGTTAATTAAGTACGAAGGAATACCCAAATCAAGCATACGCGCAACGGTTGAAGGCGCATCGTTGGTGTGGACAGTGGATAACACCAAGTGACCTGTAAGTGCAGCTTGCACGGCCATTTGTGCAGTTTCCAAATCGCGAATTTCGCCCACCATAATAATGTCCGGGTCTTGCCGCATTAAGCTGCGAATTCCTGCGGCGAAATCCAAACCAATTTTATGATGCACCTGGGTTTGATTAAAACTTTCCTCAACCATCTCAATAGGATCTTCGATAGTGCTGACGTTAACTTCCGACGTCGACACCTGGCGCAATGACGAATAAAGCGTTGTCGTTTTACCGGAACCCGTTGGACCTGTTACTAACAAAATTCCATTGGGGCGATCGAGCATAGTGCGCCAGCGGGTGTAATCTTCACCCACCAAACCTAAATCGGTAAAACTGCGCAAGAGTACTTCGGGGTCAAAAATACGCATTACTAATTTTTCACCAAATGCGGTTGGTAAAGTACTCATCCGCAACTCAATTTCACTGCCATCACTGCGCCGGGTTTTTATACGTCCATCCTGCGGTTTGCGACGCTCGGAAATGTCCATGCGCCCAAGAACTTTAAATCGGCTGGTAACAGCAGTCGCAACATTCGCAGGCAACTCATAAACGTAATGCAAAACACCGTCGATACGAAATCTAATGCGGCCTACATCGCGTCGCGGCTCAATATGAATGTCACTCGCGCGTTGGTCGTAAGCGTATTGCAGCAACCAATCCACAATTTTTACGATGTGTTGGTCATTGGCGTCCGGGTCGGTCGCTTTACCTAACTCGACGAGTTGTTCGAAATTAGTGATTGCAGATGCTGACGCACCACCACTCGCACCGCTCACTGAACGTGCGAGCGTATAAAACTCCACCATGTAACGTTCGATATCAGCGGGGTCGGCAACCACGCGCTTCACACGTCGCCGCGCAACGTGCTCAAGTTGCGGTTCCCAACCACTCACAAACGGCTGAGCACAAGCAACCACAACTTCTTCAGGTGTCACCTCAACACATAAAATGCCATGTCGTTTAGCAAAGGCATAACCCATAATCTCGGTTACTTTTGCCGTGTTGATTTTCATGGGGTCTATATGGATAAGAGGATGCTTACTTTTTTCAGAAAGCCATTGAGTCAGCGCTTCGGCGTCCAGTATTTTCCCCGGGCGCTTACGGTCATCCAGCGATTGGCTGGCAACGTAAGCCACAGGATGCATAATGGATTGTTCGCGGGTACGTGTCGAACCCAACAACATGTTGGCATCTTCTTGCAGAACGCGACCATCCGAGATTAAATCCATCAACACACCACGCAAATCCAACACACGGTCAAAAGCCATAAACCCATTCCTGATCACAGATTACTATTTAACAAATTATTGAGAGATTGTAGCTAGTCTAGCTTATTGGTGACACATTAAAGCTCTCAAAATACCAACAACCCGGGAATAGGCGCTTGCATTTTTAAAAGCTTTGGGTGATCGTCTCGATCATTGAACTATTGATTGACTAGCGAATGAGAAAGCTATGACATTTCATTTGAAAAATTACCAATCCCAATTGGCGCAGCTTGTCGCATTGCCGTCGGTGAGTTGTGGCATTCCCAATTGGGACATGCCTAATTTGCCGGTCATTGAGTTGTTGGCGAACTGGTTTAACGATTTGGGCTTTAAGACACAAATAATTCCACTCGCACAATCTGGCAAAGCAAATTTAATTGCAACATTAGGTACGGGCGATGGCGGCCTGGTGTTGGCGGGCCACAGCGATACAGTGCCCTATGACCCCAACCGTTGGCAGAGCGATCCTTTCAAACTTGAAGAAAAAGATGGAAAACTTTTTGGTTTGGGCGCAACAGATATGAAAGGATTTTTTCCTGTCATCATGGCCGCAGTGGAACCTTTTTTAAATAGGCCGTTAAAGCATCCATTAATTATTCTTGCAACTGCTGACGAAGAAAGCAGTATGAGCGGAGCACGCGCACTCGCTGACAGTGGTAAACCCAACGCACGTTACGCTGTGATTGGTGAACCTACTGAGTTGGTGCCTATTCGCATGCACAAAGGCATCATGATGGAAGCCATTCGCGTCCGCGGCCAAGCCGGCCACTCTTCGAATCCTGCATTGGGAAAAAGCGCACTCGATGCTATGACGCAAGTTATGAACGAATTGATTAGTTTGCGTAATGATTTGCAGTTGAAATATCGCAATCCGAGTTTTGCGGTGCAAACACCAACACTTAATTTAGGATGCATTCACGGCGGCGACGGCGCCAATAGAATTTGCGGTGAATGCGAACTACATTTTGATTTGCGTTTATTACCCGGAATGGACAACGAAGAATTGCGCACTGCGATTCAAAACCGCTTGACGCCAATTGCGGAAACTAGCGGTACAGATATAGTTTTTTCATCGCTATTTGAAGGCGTCGAACCTTTTAATGAGCCAGCGGAATCTGAGTTGGTTAAAGTATGTGAGGCATTAACAGGTCATACCTCTGAAAGCGTTGCCTTCGCAACTGAAGCACCTTTTATGCAGCAATTGGGAATGCAAACAGTTGTGCTTGGGCCTGGCTCCATTAACCAGGCACATCAGCCGGATGAATTTATCAGTATCGATCAACTTGAACCTGCGGTGAAAATTGTGCAGGAACTTATCAGGAAATTTTGTTTTTAATATGTTAAACGTCGCACTTTGTTCTTACGGAATGTCGGGGAAAGTATTCCACGCTCCATTGATTGCTGCCGAACCACAGTTACATTTACACACCATTTTGCAGCGCTCAAACGATAGTGCGCTCGCGGATTACCCGGACATTCAAATCGCAAAAACGTTTGAAGATATTTTAGCTAACCCGGAAATAAATATTGTGGTGGTGAATACCCCCAATGAACATCATTATTCTATGACTAAAGCTGCATTACTCGCAGGCAAACATGTAGTAACTGAAAAGCCGTTTACACTTTCACTAAGTGAAGGTGAAGAGTTAATTAATTTGGCGAAGCAACGACAAAAAATATTGGCAGTATTTCATAATAAGCGTTTGGAAACTGATCACCTGACTGTGCAAAAAATTCTGAATGAGGGTGCGCTTGGTCGCATTGTGGAAATAGAATGGCATTACGATCGTTACCGAAATGTCATCACCCACAAAGCCTGGAAAGAGGATAATTTACCTGGTGCGGGAACCTGGTTCGACCTTGGTGTGCATATGCTTGACTCAATGCTTACTCTATTGGGTAGACCGCAGGCAGTTAGTGCAGATATGCGAAGCCTTCGCCGCACCGATGGTTCAACCGATTATTTCATCGTATGTTTTCATTATCCGGACACACGTGTTCTCTTGCGATCAAATACGTTTGTGAGTGAGAAAGGCGCAACTGTTAGCATTCATGGCGACAAAGGTTCATTTTTAAAATTTGGGCAGGACGTGCAGGAACAGCAGCTCATCAGAGGTGGGAAGCCTTATCAGCCTGGATGGGCGGATCATGGGCAGGACAATTTCGGAATTTTGCACATCCAACTGGAAAATGGCAGCAAGCGGGACAAAATTGAAAGCGAAGGTGGTTGCTATGAAAAGTTTTACCGCAACATTGCTGACGCTATAACAGGCAAAGATACTTTGCGTTTTCCCGCGCAACAGGCATTATTAGCAGTTGAGATGCTATTAGCAGCTGAGGAAAGCAGTCGCTTACAAAAAACTATTGGGCTTTAAATTTGTTTAATTATTTTTTAATCGGATCGAGCAAACGCCTAGATTAAAACTTAAGATGGGAATCGTTATCTCGCACAGCGTGGAGCCAGTTGTTAACGAACTACAATCAAAAGCTGGATCCCCGCTGCACGAGGATGACGACAAATAAATATATACAAGTTAACTTGACTTAAACGAGAACAAAAGTGGCAAACACTCAAGATTACGTAAAATGGTTTCGTCATTCGACACCTTATATCAACAGACACAGCGATAAAACCTTTGTGCTCATGTTGCCGGGCGAAGCGATTACTCATTCTAATTTTCCCAATATAGTTCACGATATCGCCTTGCTGTGTAGCCTTGATGTGCGCTTGGTGCTCGTGCATGGCGCGCGGCCGCAAATTGATGAGCGTTTGCAAGTAGCGGACACCTTCAGTCACTTTCATAAAAACTTGCGCATTACCGACAGCGAAAGTTTGAAGCTGGTTATTCAAGCGATTGGCGAGGCTCGCACAGTTGTTGAAGCTGCTCTTTCCACCAGTTTACCTAACTCACCTATGCACGATGCTGATATGCAGGTGATTAGTGGAAATTTTGTTGTCGCTATGCCTTATGGTGTTATAGACGGCGTGGATCTTCAGCATTCGGGCAAAGTGCGCAAGGTGCAAACCAAATCACTTAATGCGGCGCTGGATTCCGGTGCAGTTGTTTTATTGTCGCCGGTCGCTTACTCACCAACTGGAGAGATTTTCAATTTAACTTTTAGTGATGTTGCTACCCACGTCGCAGGCGCCATCAAAGCTGACAAATTGCTCGCGTTTGTTGACGGTGATGGTGTAACTGATGCGGATGGAAATTTAATTCGTCAGTTATCATTACCGGAATGTAAACAATATCTTGCAGAAAATGGTGAACATATTAGTTTTGATTTACAACAAGCAGTAAGTGCTTGTTACCTAAGTTGTTTGCAAGGTGTGCAACGTGCGCAATTAATCAATTACAGTACTGACGGGGCCTTGCTTACAGAATTATTCACGCGTGACGGTTTGGGCACCATGATTTATTCCGGCCAATATGAGCAATTACGTGTAGCGACTATTGATGATGTTGCTGGCATTCTGGGTTTAATTCGTCCGCTTGAGGAACAAGGCATTTTAGTTCGGCGTTCGCGAGAACTGCTGGAAACGGAAATCAATAAATTTCACGTAATGGATAAAGACGGCACTATAGTCGCCTGCGCGGCACTTTATCCTTATGGGGATATGGCGGAGCTCTCTTGCGTAGCAACCCATCCGGACTACCGCAATGGAGGGCGTGCAGCAGCTCTACTGGAACAAATGGAAAACCAGGCGCGCAAGCAAAAAATTAAACAATTATTTTTGCTTACCACACAAACAGCGCATTGGTTTATTGAGCAAGGTTTTGTGCAAGGAAAATTGGAAGATCTACCTATGGCGAAGCAAGAACTTTATAACTACCAAAGAAATTCAAAAATTTTTATTAAACCAATAATAGATTGAATGATTTTCGATGAGCAACAAAAAAGCCCGCTAATGCGGGCTTTTTTTTACAGAAGACGAACGCTCCTGCTCACAGTCTCCAGCAGCGCCTTATTTTTTTCTATACGCGATTGTGGTGTCCAGGCAAGCATACGATAAAAGTGAT
>CBHTVU010000092.1:0-14402 GCA_966096785.1 uncultured Gammaproteobacteria bacterium
AATTGAAGTTGGTGAATCATCCATACCGTTTAAGCTTTAAAAATTTCGCGCCCAGCGTGTCCTGGATATAATTATTTTCATGCCACAACTACCGCATTTTTTAAAAAAATCACAATAATACTAAATTCATTTTAGCCGAGGCTTTTCTAAATTTACGTCAGGTTTACTTAATTCTCTAATGAAACTCTCCCCACTCCAATTTGGCCGCAGCTTGCCCGCAATGTGGCTCGAGTTTCATATTTCTCTCCGGAAAATAAAAATTGTACTTAATGTTATCCCTGACCAAACTTTTCATATGTTCGATATAGAACACTTAATAAAATATGGTCGCCTTATAAATAAGCTAAGAAGCGCACAGATGAAGCGAGCCTTTCAGCTTATTATTAATAATTACCTGAACCAATTATGATAAG
Organism: uncultured Gammaproteobacteria bacterium; assembly: GCA_966096785.1. Classification (GTDB taxonomy): domain Bacteria; phylum Pseudomonadota; class Gammaproteobacteria; order Pseudomonadales; family Cellvibrionaceae; genus Cellvibrio. Next base: position 414 of record CBHTVU010000092.1, read on the forward strand.
TAAGAGGTAAGCCTATGTTGCAACTTAAGCGTCTCACTATTATTAGCTGCTTAATATCGCTACTTTCATGCGGAGGTGGTGGTGGCGATAATAAATCGCCCACTTCGCCAGTAGGATCAAGTTCCAGCTCGGTTTCAAGTTCACATTCAAGTTCGCCCTCAAGTCTTTCGATTCCACAAAACCTGAATGCAATAGCGAACAATGCCTCAGTAACGCTCACGTGGAATACCCTAGTTGGAGCAACCTCATATCATGTTTTTTATGCAACTGAACCGCATATTTTGTCAAAAAATATCAGCGCATTTCAAAATGGAACCTGGATTAAAAATGTTAACAGCCCTTACACAATTACCGGCTTAGACAATAATAAAACTTATTATTTTGTAATAACGGCGGTGAACAACACGACGGAAAGCGCACAAAGCCTGGAAGTCAATGCAACGCCATCGGCAACCATTACGGCGCTAGAACCTACCGCGCAGGAAGTTTTAGTCGTTGAATTAATTAATCGTGCTCGTTTTGACCCGACCGAGGAAGCAAATCGTTATGGAATCAATTTAAATGATGGCATTACAGGAACACAGATAACCCCAGAACAAAAACAACCGCTTGCGTTTAATATTTTGCTAACTGATGCTGCGCGAGTTCATTCACAATGGATGCTGGACAATGATATTTTTTCCCACACTGGCGCAAATAATAATACGCCAGGTGATCGAATTGTATCTGCAGGGTATTTGCTCACAGGATCATGGACCTATGGCGAAAATATCGCATGGGGAGGAACGACTGGTCCGAATATAAATTTAACGGACTACGCATTTACGCATCATCAGGGGCTATTTAAATCACCAGGGCACAGAGTAAATATTTTAGGCGCGAGTTTTCGTGAAATTGGCGTTGGGCAGAAACAAGGATTTTTTTTAAATAGTGAAGATGGTAAAAATTATTTGTCGTCCATGCTGAGTGAAGAGTTCGCAAAATCAGGCAGCAGCTATTTTTTAACGGGTGTTATCTATTCCGACAATAATGACAATCACTTTTACGATCCTGGCGAAGGTCTGGATGGTGTAACTATAACTACAAATGGTAATTCCTATCCCGTTTACTCAACCGGTGCCTATTCGATTTCTTTGGCTAACGGAACTTACGATCTAATCGTCAGCGGCGCTGCTTTTAGTACTGCAGTAAGCTATCGCGTACAAATTAATGGTGCCAATGTTAAAATGGATGTCATTAAAAATGGAACCTCAGAAAATGTAGTTAGCTGGTAGCTGAAGAAAAAATCATAAGTGACTCCATTTGAATCCAGCCGATTGCTCACTGCAGCAACCGGCTGGAACCTATTGTTTCACGCATTATAATTTTCTACGCCATATCAAACCTAATAACCCAATTCCCATTAATATAAGAGTTGAAGGCTCTGGCACCACAACTTGATTGCGAATTTGGGCGTGAACTTCAGAAATGTTTATGGATGCATTTGCAAAAGCTAATTGCCCATTAATTGAACTCGTGAAATTAAAATATCCAGAGCCCGCAAATGGCCACTCGTCATGATTGTTCCAATCAAATTCCTGTACTAACCCCGTCCCGTTTAAAACATCCAATATACCATCGCTAAAAGCGACCATCCCCTCACGAACTTCATAGTTGCCACCTTCCAAACCACGCTCTACTGAATCTGACACCATGAAATTTTCCTGGCTGTCGCCATTGCTGGCAGGAACATGGTTGTTGATGGTTACAACATCCACAATATAACTGGGCGGAAGTGCTGCTGAATTATCATTCGAAATATCAAACGTTTTACCATCGATATTGAAGCTAACACCCAACCAATTTGTTCGACTGAAATAAATTGCTTCGTTCGGTGTATTAGGATTAGCCGTGTTACCGGGGGCAAGATTAGTGTCGTACCAGAAACTACCGGTAATTGATTTACCCACTATGTTCCCATTCCATATATCGACATAGCTGGAGTCGAAATCATTACCATCCTGTGCTTCGCTAACCCTTCCGCCAAATGTTCCTTCAATAACGACGGCGTAACTGAATGTTGAAATACTTACGGATGTCGACATAAGTAAAATCTGTAATATATTTTTTATATTCATCTTGCACCCCCTGAATTTATCGCTACATGGATTTTTAATATACTCCTTTAAAAAATAAATAAATAAATTTCGACTTTTTCGCAGTAATTTTTTTAATGATTATAACGACAATTGCTAACAAAATTTCGGATGGCACTTAAATTATGTCGACTAAATTTACATTTTTATCGAGTTTTTTGTAAGCCACATTTTCAACTTGATGAAATGCCTTAATAAATATATTTTGATTCAAATATTGCCAACCAAACACATCGCTAGCCCTATTTAAAATAGACCTATTGGATTTTTTATGAAACTTAAAAATTATTGTATCGCTAGCCTCTTCATAGGCACCTTGCTCTGCGCAAATGCTTCTACCGCAACCATCATTGATGGCTACTTCAAAGGAGTGATTTACTTGGATGAGAGCGATCCTGCAATATGGAACAGCGCTCCAAGTGCACACACAATAACGGGACAGTTTTCTTATGACACGCTTTTGGCGCCAGATGCGCGAGACGGTTATCCGGGAAGTTATACAAGTACTAATCATTGGCTGGATCTATTTGTTGATATTGGAGGTAGAAGGATAGACGGGTTAATTGAATCCAGAAACGATATTCCAATTCAAAGGTATGAAGGTGTAGAAATCTCAGATTATCTTGGAGGCACGTTTTCTGTTGGAGTTTTCTCGTTTAATGAGGACGACTGGGATAACTACGTTGATTCTTACATTGGAATAACTATCGTTGGCATACCTGAGTTACTGCACAGCGGGAGCTTGATTCAAAATTTTTCATGGAAACGTAAAGATACCTACCCTGCAACGGCGGTCTTACACGAATTGGGCGAACGCAATGGCGTGCAGTATTCCACCCATCAGGAAATATATATTAACAAGCTAACTCTTAAGAGCCGCAATTCCGCATCAGTTCCCGAATCTTCCGCCTTTATAATGCTTCTTACTGGACTAATTGGGCTATTCGCAAATTATCGACGATTTCGTACGTAAAATTTTTACTAATATTTTCAATTGCGATAAGTACTTTTATGTTTGCGCTCATGAAGTTTTACACGCATGAAGAAATTTCTTCAGAGAAACTGATGCATATGAGGAAATATTGCGCGACAAAAATTAGCTTAATGTGCGCTTGGGTACAGAACAGCGTTTCGCTAACCTTATAATGGCTCCCAACTATCCATGATAATGCAACGTCAGAGGAGCTTTTATGAATACGCTAATATTCTCTCAAACCGCTATTTTTCGCCTGCAACGATTGGGTGTTCAGTATTATCACTACACAGGTGAACGTCATCGGCTCGCCGACGAACACGGCATTTTAGATTTGTTACAAAATAGCGCTTTAATTAATGACCAAAAAGTTCGTGGCGCTTACGAAGCTTTTATCAATGAATTGGAAAAACCCCAGATTGAAGCCCTGGTAGAGCGAGGGATCAGACTACGTCACTCTTACCGTCTTCACTAATTCCGCTAGGCTACCGAATCACGAGCCACAGATTCATTTGGTTCGTGATTAAAAGCATGTAAAAGTAAATTTATTAAATGTAGAAACTAACTTTGGCTAATCTTATTGATATCTTACTTGCCGTCTATAGCTTTTTGGATCGTCGCTATATCTATTTTTCCCATCTCCATCATCGCATTAAATGCGCGTTTCGCAACTTGCGGATCAGAGCTGGTCACAGCCTCACCTAAAATGATTGGCGTAATTTGCCATGATATGCCCCATTTATCTTTACACCATCCACACGCACTTGCCTCACCTCCATTCACAACAATCGCGTTCCAATAGCGATCTGTTTCTTCCTGGTCGACAGTAGCGACTTGAAAAGAGAAGGCTTCATTGTGTTTAAACGTGGGGCCTCCATTTAGACCCATACAAGCCACTCCCATGACACTAAATTCAACCGTAAGCACATCCCCTTGCTTGCCTGATGGAAAATCTCCGGGGGCACGATAGACCGCACTTACAAATGAATTCGGAAATGTCTTGGCATAAAATTGCGCAGCCTCTTCCGCATCATAGTTATACCAAAGACAAATTTTATTTTTTGCTGAAATAGCCATACGATTCTCCAATAAGATGGTGTTTGCTTTTAAACACATATAATTTATAGCGACATTTTTATCCTATGAAAATTTCGTGCGAAACCAATAAGTGCGACTACAACGTTAATTTTCCCTCAATAGAATCATCAAGCGTTTTCCCGGTAATGGCGCCTATCAACATTTTAACACCCGCGACCGCCAAACCATGCTTTGTATCCCAATAATATCCGTCAATGGGAGCTACTTTAATAACCGAGATGCGGGGGTCATTCTCGCCTTCTGTAAACCAGGTTTTAAGAATTGGCTTCCACAAGTCTTCAATTTTTTGTTCATCGCGTGAAATACTCGCAATGCCTTTAAGAACAAGGAAATCAGAATGTGCGGACCCCTGAAAGTATAGAGTTACATGCGGGTCCTTATCGATCTCAAGATTTTTATGACTATCATTCGCACTGAGAAACCATAAATTCCCTTCATCATCTACCTCCTGAACACTCATAGGTCGAGTGCCTGAAGAGTCGGTAATAGATACATTGGTTGAGAAAAAACAGCTCTCCGCTTTATCTATTAATTCCTTAATTTTTTCAATCGCTTTAGTTCCATACATATTTTCGTGATTATCCTCGGGTTGATTTTTGTTAATGGAGTCCATAATAAACCTCGTGCATTGTTGGATGAGACCAAAATTTTGCACAAGCCATGTGGGATTAACAGTGTGCTAACCAACCTAATAGCCAGGTTAATTATTTAATAACTTCAATTCGAACATTTGCTACACCAGCAGAAAGATTAGCTATGGAGCTAAACGCAGATTTGGAAAGATCTATAATTCGGCCTTTCGCAAAAGGTCCCCGATCATTCACTTTAACAACAACATTTTTGCCATTTTCTACATTAGTCACTCTAACCATGGCACCAAATGGTAAAGTTTTATGGGCAGCTGTATTCAATTTATGACTGTAAATTTCACCGTTAGCTGTTTTCCTGGATTGATGTTTATCAGCATAATAAGAAGCCTTTCCAGTTTCCGTGTAACCAATCAACGACTTTGTATTCGCAGACTGAACACTGGTACAGCCCGAAATCAAAATTGAAGCGAGAACGACCAATATTATTTTAAATATTCGATTCACTGTTATAGCTCCATGTTTATTTTAAATTATTAACAGTTATTATATTAATCAGCACACAAGTTTTGCTTAACCTTGTCATCGACCCTTGGAATTATAGGGGTATAGCTACATCAGCGTTTTTCTTCTGTTTCCATTGCTCAACAAACATTTTAAACTTTTTAGCGGAATAGCTTTTTCCCTCCTCAAGCGTTGCAGTATTCTTAACTCCGATCTCCTTGCCTTTAGAATCGGCAATAATAAAATGCGGGTAACCGGTGATTTTTGAGAACTGTGAAATAAATTTTTCGTTAGGACTATCTTCACTAACATTTACCTTTAATACAATAAATACATCGGATAGGTCTTTAGACAAATCCTCATGGGTTCCTAGAAAGTTATCTAGCCTGCGGCACCAAATACACCAATCGCCGCCAAACTCTAGCAATATCAACTTATTTTCAGCTTTAGCATCACTCTGTGCTGCCACAAAATCGGCAAACGAATCTCTCGCGGGATCATATCTTGAATTATAGGCTTTATCACCCAAGGCGAAACTCAATTGAGATATTAGCGTAAAGGCTATTGCGATCAGGTATTTCATATATTCTTCCTGCTCAAATTAAAATAACTTTGCCACAGATTGATAAACATAAATGATTTTTACAACACACAGCTTTGCATTATATGAAGACTTAAGAGACAGCTGAAATTTTAACCAATTAAACTTGCTCGATTATATTAATGCGTGTATTAATCCAGATTAGTTAAAAGTTAGTGTCGAAATAATTTACATGTTTAAAAAATAAAATTATTTAGAGTTTATCCAACGCATTGATTCATTGACACAAAAAAGATTTGGCTCGCTATCTGCTTACCCAAGGGGTTTAAAAATTATTGAACCATAGGTAATCTTGTGCGACAGTTGGTTGCCTTACCTTTCTCAATTTTTGTTTCCCTGAAAACCTCGCTGGCTTACCCTGAAGGACTCATTATGAACTTATACAAATTTTTGGTGACCGCTTTTGCTCTCACATTTTCTTTTTCGCAGTCAGCATTCGCTTTGATTGTTGAAGGAACATTTTCCGGCACCACCGGAACCTTCTTCGGAGAAAATATGAATCTCAGTCCTGACGCCGCTTTCTTTCGCGAACAGGAGGGTGAACTGGGGTTTGAATTTGAAAACTCATATCAACCTTTTACGGGCAATTTTTGGTACGACACTGATATTGTAGGTCCAGGTATTAGTCCGTGGAGCCCCACTGTCACTATGTATATATCTGACGCGGATTGGCTGCATGTCAATGTGGTGGGTACGAATGGTGCAAGCATCGACATAACGTCACGTGGGAGCGCTCCCAAGTTCTCCGAAAAACCGAATGATTCAATTTATATAGTCAGCGAACTCGAAGGTTATGTCCGCCCCCAGCAATCCATGTCTATGTTTTACGCCGACTACGGCCCGTGGCCGTATCGTGAGACCGGTCCTCATCGTGATGGAACATTAACTATCTCTTCAACCAACGCTTTTTTGGACGGTGTGAGTCTTATACAAGATATCGAATTTTCACCTGAAGAAAATCCCAATAACGTCAGAGGTGGGGTTCGCCTTTCAACTAAAGGTGTTGTGGACGGTATTATCTATGAAGGAGAGTTTTCGGGGAACATAAATAAGTTTGAAATGCATGTTAGAGATTCGGTAACTGTGCCAGAACCCTCTTCTTTAATTTTGCTTTTGTTGCCCTTAGCGTTTTTAGCGTTGCGCGCGCAATTATTGTCATCTACCCGGCGAACCTGACGTTAACCTATATTCGACGACTATCCTCAAATAATATTGCTTACCCATTTAAAGTAGTTTTTCAGCTTCAGCCTCAAATAGAAACTTGAGGCTCGATGTAAAGGATTAATTCTTTCGCAAGGAAGCGAATTCAACCAACAAATATATTTGCATTTCGTCACATCAGTTACAGCTGTAATCGGACCGATTAACCACACAATAATAAAGCTGAACCATACTGAAAACTCAGGGTTAGCCTTCAACCCGTTAGGCTTTATATCCCTTCCCTACCACATAAACTTCACGTGACCGTGGGCGCGAAGCGTCGGGTTTGCGGATGACAACTTTTTCGAAACTGGTGCGCACGTCTTTTACGTATTCATCAAAGCCTTCGCCCTGAAAAACTTTTGCGACAAAATCACCCTTAGGTTTGAGTACGCTGCGCGCCATATCCAACGCAAGTTCAACCAAATACATAGACGCTGCCTGGTCGGCAACATCAACACCGCTAATGTTGGGAGCCATATCGGAAATAACGACGTCAGCTTTATTACCACCAAGCGCATCCATGATTTGATTAAACACGGATTCTTCAGTGAAATCCCCTTGAATAAAATCGACGTTTTCGAGGGAATCCATAGGCAAAATATCTGACGCTACTACACGCCCTTTCACACCCACCATCCGCCCGGCAATTTGTGACCAGCTGCCTGGAGCTGAACCCAAATCAACTACGAGATCACCGGAACGAATTAATTTATCTTTTTCATTCAGCTCAATAAGTTTGTAGGCCGCACGGGCGCGGTACCCATCCACCTGGGCGCGCTTCACATAGGGGTCGTTGACATGCTCTTCGAGCCAACGGTTACTGCTTTTTGATCGGGCCATGGGGAAACCAATTTCTGAGTGTAAGACAGTGATACATCAGCATAATTTTGAGGCATCACAAACAAGATGTAATTGTATGCTTTAAACCCGTTCAAAAACCAGTTGCAAAAAAAGCGATGCTTTTCAGCATCGCTTTTTTCATTGATGTAGCAAGCAAGATACCTATTTCAACGCACAATAGGATTTAAGAAATTCCGAATGTGACGGCAGTTGTGCGACAGCTCCTGCAATTTTTGATTTTAAGTTACCAAGACCAGAGAAGATTTCTTCGTCACTTATGACATGTGCGTAATGATGGTATCCACGTGGCTCTATACGTTGACCCAGTAACACCTGAAACCACGAATCTATACTGAAAATTCCATTTGGATGCTGGTATAGATGCCCTGTTGCTTTAAATAACTCAATTCTCTCAGCAAGGGAATCTGGAATTACCATGTCACGGCAATCTCTCCAATAGGGCGTGTCATCACGCTCCGTCGCTTTATAATGCAGAATGATGAAATCGCGAGTTTCTTCGTATTCAGTGCGAGACTGATCATTGTAACGACGTATTAAATGTTCATCACACCCTTCAAATGGAAACAGTTGTAAAAGTCGGGTGATGCCGATTTGGATGAGATGTATGCTGGTTGACTCAAGGGGTTCGATAAATCCACCTGCCAAACCCACAGCAACACAATTCTTGACCCAGGCTTGTTTTCGACGCCCGGTCCTGAACTTAAGTAGACGAAGCTCCGCCAGGATATCGCCATCCAAATTGTCCAATAAAGTTTTTCTGGCATTCTCATCGGAGATATACGCACTGGAATAAACATGACCTGTGCCCTGACGATGCTGTAGAGGAATTTTCCATTGCCAACCGCTGTCATGGGCAATAGCACGAGTATAAGGGGGTATGTCATCAGAACATTCTGTTTGCAGTGCAACGGCACTGTCGTTACGCAACCAATGACCCCAATCCTCGTAACCAGCCTTTAATGTTTGCTCAATGAGCAAACCGCGAAACCCTGTGCAGTCAATAAATAAGTCACCTTCAATAGCAGCACCGGATTCCAAAACAACAGATTCAATAAATCCTGTATCGGGATTCTGGTTAACGCCGACAATTTTTCCTTCCGTACGCTTAACACCCTTTTCTTCACTGAGCTTGCGCAGAAATCGGGCGTAAAGGCTTGCATCAAAATGATAGGCGTAGTTGAGTTTGGGGTTCTCCGTTAAGGCGAATTTATGAGTTTTGGCGGCCTGCCGCTCAAAACACAAGTCTTCAAGCTCGCCTTCATAACCACGTGCTTTAGCAGCCAACCAATAATGATAGAAGTCTCCAATCCAGCTAGACCTTCCAACTGTGCCAAACGGGTGGATATATCTATCACCCTTACGCCCCCAGTTCTCAAAAGAAATAGCCAGCTTGATAGTGCCACGGGTAGCCGTTAAAAATTCCTGCTCATCAATGCCGTGAATCTTGTGGAATGAACATATTGTGGGAAAGGTTGCTTCGCCTACGCCCACGGTGCCGATTTCAGAAGACTCGATTAACGTAATATCCAACAAAGTTCCAAATTGACGCGATAAAGCAACAGCTGTACACCAGCCCGACGTTCCTCCACCTGCAATAACTACTTTTTTTATTTTTTGCGACATATGTTCCTCTGAAATCAACTTAAAGATGTTTACGCCCAGTTCTATATCACTCCCCAAATTTTGCGAAGAAAAATACACCGTCTTAAATAAAAAGTTAGAGAGGGAAGTTGCACCATAGCAATGAGCGACGCAGTTTTTACTTCAAAGGAGTGTTAAGGCACAACTGAGAACTCATAATTTTTAGCTATGGGTTTTAGGAAGACCTGACAAAAAATCTGTTGGTATAGAAAGAAACTGTTTGGATAATAAACAATTACTTGATTTTCTTTTGATTTTAAAACTGCTGTAACTACGCAACAAAACATAGCAGCAAGCGAAGTCTTAACAAGTTTCATATTCAGATCGTGACCTTGGATCTCAATCTGAGTAAAATACCGCTTCAATCACCTCTGCCGGATCACCCGGCCAGGAACCTGCCATGATTCGTATTACCGAACTCGCGTTGCCGCTTGACCATCCTGCGGAAGCCTTACCCAAAGCCATTATCGAACGCTTAAAAATCAAAGACACCGACCTGCTGGACTTTACCGTATTTAAACGCAGTTATGACGCGCGTAAAAAAAATAGCGAAATTAAATTTATTTATATCATCGACCTTAAAGCTACCAACGAAACAAAAATTCTTGCGCGCTTTAAAGATGATATAAACATACGCCCTGCCCCTGATACCAATTACTACCCGGTTGCCCAAGCGCCCGAAAATTTAACGGAGCGTCCTTTAGTAATTGGCTTTGGACCTTGCGGTTTATTTGCAGCACTGACGCTCGCACAAATGGGTTTTAAACCGATTGTATTGGAACGTGGAAAAGATGTTCGTCGTCGTACCAAAGATACCTGGGCCTTATGGCGAAATAAAATTCTTACACCGGAATCCAACGTACAATTTGGTGAAGGCGGCGCAGGTTTGTTTTCAGATGGAAAACTTTACAGTCAAATTAAAGACCCGAAATTTTATGGTCGCAAAGTAATGCATGAATTTATCCGCGCTGGTGCGCCGGAAGAAATTATGTACGTAAGCAAACCGCACATTGGTACATTTCGTTTAACAGGTGTAGTAGCCACAATGCGTGAGGAAATTCGCGCACTTGGTGGTGAGGTGCGATTTGAAAGTAAAGTCACTGATTTTATTATTCAAGACAATCGCATCCAGGGTGTTGTAATGGCAGATGGCGAAACTCTTCATAGTCGATATGTTGTGCTTGCGCTGGGGCACAGTTCACGCGATACCTTTCGGAAAATTCACGAGCGCGGCGTTTATGTTGAAGCAAAACCTTTTGCGGTTGGGTTTCGAATTGAACACCCGCAATCCTTAATTGATTCAGCACGACTTGGAAAATATGCGGGGCACCCGGAATTGGGTGCGGCGGATTATAAACTTGTCTACCACGCAAAAAATGGGCGCGCCGTTTACAGTTTTTGTATGTGCCCTGGCGGAACTGTGGTTGCTGCAACCTCAGAACCTAATCGAGTTGTCACCAATGGTATGAGTCAATATTCGCGCAATGAACGCAACGCAAACGCGGGAATTGTTGTAGGCATTACACCCGAAGAAGATTTTCCCGGCGGGCCGCTCGCTGGGGTGGAGTTGCAGGAAAAGCTTGAATCACTTGCCTATGAATTAGGTGGGAGCGACTACTGCGCGCCGGGGCAATTGGTGGGCGATTTTATTCGCAAAAAGCCGTCGAGTGAATTTGGTGAAGTTGAACCATCCTACAAACCCGGTGTATTGCTTGGTGATTTAACACCATCGTTACCAAGTTATGTTATTGAAGCTATTCGCGAAGCCTTACCAGAATTTGGCAAACAAATTCGCGGCTTTGATCGTGATGATGCAATCCTCACCGGCATTGAAACACGCACATCATCCCCTGTAAAAATTAAGCGCGACAATGATTCGCTGCAAAGCATCAATACGCGCGGTTTATATCCGGCTGGTGAAGGTGCAGGTTATGCGGGTGGCATTTTGTCGGCAGGCGTAGACGGAATTAAGGTTGCGGAAGCTGTAGCTAACGCAATTCTGGCAGATGTAACACATTAATAACAAAATGGTGCTAAAAACACCATTGCATAAGAATTTAATCTGAGGGACACGGTAACACTCGTTGATTTTGATGACATTGACCTTCTAGTATTCCCAACTATAAGGCTATTTGTGATCTGGGTCGTTTCTGGTCCGAGACGCGCTCAGCAAAGCAAATAGCCTTAGCTCCATCTCATAATTAATAAAACTGGGAGACATAAATGTCAATCAAACGATTTTCGCTCATAGGTGCGGCGAGCCTACTCGCGTTTAGCTCAAGCTTGCATGCACAAATAAACAAACCCGGCGCCTGTGGTTATAGCCTTAACTCGGCACTCCAAGCAACCATGCCTAACCCGGCTTCGTATCACGCCAGGACTGACGTGGTAAACAATACCGGTGAGGTTGCAACCAGTTTTAAAATTTTGCTGGACATTGGTAATGCCAGCATGCGTGATGTTAATCAGGGCGATTACAGCGCTGCTGAAGGTGGTTATTTTATAAATTCTCCTTCTAATTTACAGCACAAGGGCATTTCCAAAGGCAGTTCATACAATTTCAAATACACTGCTAATGGCATTTTCAGTGCTCCAACTGGCTACATCATTTCAATCAACGGAAAAAAATGTGATAACGACGCACCCGTTGTTAGCTTAAGTGCGAACAAAAAATTATTTACTAGCAACGCAAACATCACGCTAGACGCACAAGCAACAGATAACGTTGCTGTACGCAAAGTTGTGTTCGAAGCTAATGGAAAAATAATTGGCCAGGTTACTAAAGCACCTTTCAAATTAAGCATTCCTGTCACAGATAAAGACAATGGCCGCAAAATTTATACAGCAACGGCCTATGACCCCAGTGGCAATAAAACAAGCTCCAATTCCGTACGTGTATTTACCGCTATCGGTAACCGCTTCCTCGGTTCTGCACCAAACGCAGCAGTAGATTATGAAGACCTGCCTTTATATTTCAACCAATTGACACCTGCTAATGGCGGCAAATGGGGTAGCGTTGAAGGCACACGCAATGTCATGAATTGGGTTGAATTGGATAAGGCCTATAATTTTGCGAAGGCTAACGGTATGCCTTTCAAAATGCATACATTAATTTGGGGTGAGCAAGCGCCTTCGTGGATGGCAGGTTTAAGCCCAGCAGAACAATTAGCCGAAATTAAAGAATGGATGGCTGCAGTTGCGCAACGTTATCCCGATCTGCAAATGATTGATGTTGTCAATGAACCATTGCATGCACCACCAGCATTTCGTGATGCTTTGGGTGGAGCAGGTGTAACTGGTTGGGATTGGGTGATTAAATCCTACGAACTGGCGCGCCAATATTTTCCTAAGTCAGAGCTGCTACTTAACGATTACAACATCGAAATTTTCTCGTCCTTCACTCAGGATTATTTGCAAATAATTAATCTGCTGAAAGATCGCGATCTTATCGACGGTATAGGTTTGCAAGCGCATTTCCTTGAGCGCGCTGACTTAACTGAAGTCAAACAAAACGTGAATGCATTGGCCGCAACTGGTTTGCCGATTTACATTTCCGAGTTTGATCTCAACTTTAAAAACGATGCGCAACACGCTAATCGCGTTCGCGATTTATTCAGCATATTCTGGGATAACCCATCCGTCCTCGGCGTGACTCACTGGGGTCATTTGCAAGGTCAGATGTGGCGAGAAAATGCCTACTTGATTCGCACCAATAAAACCTTGCGTCCCGGTTTTGAATGGATGTTGTGTTACGTGGCAGGCGGAACCAATTGCGCGGTGCCCATTTACACTCCAACGGGTTGGAGCGGTGATGCTGCTGGGCTTACATTGCAAGCTGAGGAATATGATGATGGCAAAGGCATTCTCGCGGGTGGCGACGTTGTTGCTTACACAGATCCGGGTGATTGGATTTCCTTCAAAAAAGTAAACTTCCAAACAGCGTGGGACCAATTAAGCATTACCTACATCAAAGGCAATACTGAAGTTGGATCAGTATCGTTCCATCTCGACAGCCTGGATGCAGCGCCGCTAGCGGAAAGAAATCTCGAATCTACTGGCGGTTGGGGTACTGCAAAAACCGTAACTATCCCATGGCCTGCAGTCAGTGGCCAACACGACGTCTATATCAAATTCAATAATGTTTATGGCGTTGCTAATTTAGATTCAGTGAAATTCCACGTACCCAATACAGATACAGGATTAGGCGCAAATGTGGTTACTAATGGCAACTTCGAAAATGGCACTGCGAGTGGCTGGTTTAGTTGGGACGGCACTATAACTGCCGACACGCTTAATCCGCACACCGGCAGCTATGCATTGAAACTGGCTAATCGCTCTGGCAACGGCCCTGCTGCTTACAGTTTAAAATCTGTAGTAAAACCTGGT
>CBHTVU010000093.1:0-14387 GCA_966096785.1 uncultured Gammaproteobacteria bacterium
AGACATTGATCCATTGTCTGCATGCCGAGCGATGCACCCGTTTGAATTGCCGAGTACATTTGTGCAACTTTATCTTCGCGAATCAGGTTACGAATCGCCGAGGTACCACGCATAATTTCATGCGCCGCAACACGACCACCGCCATTTTTCTTCATCAATGTTTGCGAAATAACGGCTTGCAAAGATTCTGACAGCATTGAACGCACCATAGATTTTTCGTTCGCAGGAAACACGTCCACAATACGGTCAATCGTTTTAGCGGCCGATGTGGTGTGCAATGTTCCAAACACCAAGTGACCTGTTTCCGCTGCCGTCAATGCCAGGCGAATGGTTTCAAGGTCACGCATCTCGCCCACAAGAATAATGTCCGGGTCTTCACGAAGCGCTGAACGCAATGCTTCGTTAAAACCGTGAGTATCGCGGTGAACTTCGCGCTGGTTCACCAAACACTTTTTCGATTCATGAACGAATTCAATCGGGTCCTCAATCGTCAATACGTGTTCGTATTTGTTGTCATTAATATAGTCGATCATTGCGGCCAGTGTCGTCGATTTCCCCGAACCTGTCGGGCCGGTCACCAATACCAGGCCACGCGGCACTGCACAGATATCGCGAAACACATTGCCCATGCCCAATTCTTCCATGGTCAACACTTTGGAAGGAATCGTACGAAACACGGCGCCAGCGCCACGGTTTTGGTTAAACGCGTTTACGCGAAAGCGCGCCACGCCGGGTACTTCAAACGAAAAGTCGGTTTCTAAAAATTCTTCGTAGTCCTTCCGCTGCCGGTCATTCATAATGTCGTAAATCAAACCGTGGACTTGTTTGTGCTCCATCGGCGGCAAATTAATACGGCGTACATCGCCGTCCACACGAATCATAGGTGGTAGGCCTGCCGAAAGGTGCAAGTCGGAAGCGCCTTGTTTGGCGCTGAATGCCAAGAGTTCAGTAATATCCATTAAAGCTACCTTTTTATTCTGTTAGTGCCGGCTCATTTTTAAAGCTGTCAGCTAACATCGATGTTTGCGGAAATTTTTTATCTATATATGTCAATAACTAACACCATAGCCGACCCGCTCGCGAAAGTCACCGCGCGGATTCAAGAAGCCGCCCGGGTGGCAGGACGAAACTTCGACACTGTGCGCTTGATCGCGGTGAGTAAAGGCCAACCTGCATCTGCTATTTTGCAAGCCCACGCCTGCGGACAGCGTGACTTTGGCGAAAACTATCTGCAGGAAGTCTTGGAAAAGCAAGCCGAATTGGCTGGAGTTCCGGACCTCATCTGGCATTTCATCGGACCGATTCAATCTAACAAGACCCGTGCCATCGCAGAAAATTTTGCCTGGACTCACAGTATAGACCGAGAAAAAATAGCACAGCGTTTAAATGCGCAACGTCCGGCCGAATTGCCACCCTTGCAAGTTTGTTTACAAGTCAATATTGACGACGAAGCGACCAAATCCGGTATTTCATTGCCCGAGCTGTCTGCGTTAGCAAAAGCTGTAAGCGCTATGCCGCGCCTGCAATTGCGCGGGTTGATGGCAATCCCGGCGGGTAGTAATACCGCTGAACAACAACATCAGGCCTTTGCTAAATTACGTGCCGCATTTATTGGCCTGCAAGCGCAAGGCTACGCCGTCGATACATTATCCATGGGTATGTCTGGCGACCTGGAGGCTGCAATTGCCGAAGGCGCGACCATGGTGAGAGTGGGAACTGATATTTTTGGAGCGAGAATTAAGTAAAGTGAAAATATGCCCAGCCAAATAAGCCGCACATATTTTCACTATTTTCCTCTTACTATTCCCACTATTTTTAGCGGAATAATTTTATTGGTGGACGGGCTTACCATAAAGCGGTGAACGGGGACCATTCAATAATCCGGAAGGCCTTGGCATTAATAATCGGTTGCTTGCTATTCCTGCAAAATTGTAAGAATTGTCTACAACATTACTAACGATTTGTTCCACCGCAGCTTGAATTAACAAACCCAATAAACCTCCGTTATTATTATTTTGTTGTTCTGCGCTGGACGCACGAGCACTGCCCTCCCAGAGTAACGCACCTGTACGAAGATCCACCAAACGACTATTCAAGGTGACCGCAGTTTCAGATCTAATAACCTTATAGCTGGTGCCATATTCCGTAATCTCTGTATAAAGTGCTGCATCTGCACCAAATATATTACGCAACTTTTCCGCGCTAATTGCTTGCGCATCATCGGCTGTTTGAACACCGTTTTCTTTAAAGGCTGCATCTACAAGGGCGACCGGCACAACGTAATAACCTGATTCTGCGAGAGGATAAGTTAATTGCGATAATACTGCCGGCGTAGCATTAACATCGAGAGACTTATTTTTAGGTGGCAGAATTAAAATCGACGCTGGTTTTGCAGCCTTAAGCGCGGTGTAATCATAGCTAGGGGCGCTGCCACAACGACTGAATGCAATAATAGAAATTACTAATAAAATAATATTTTTGTAATCTTGCATTTTCATTATTTATTTTCCTTTTGCTTCTCTGCTTTTGATAACAGGAAATCCATAAAAGCGGTAGATTCCGGAAACAATTGCTTTTCAAGCATAAATTGTTCGCACATTTCATTCCTGCGCCCAACCTCTCCGTAAAGCAAACCTAAATGAGCGTGAAATCCAGGGGCTATTGGCAGATTAGATTTCAAATTCTGAAGTGTCTTTTCCATTCCTTGAATTTGTTTATCCGGGCTGGATGTCGCTTTAAAGCGAGCATACAACTCGCCTTGATAATTTCCCCAGTTATAGAGATTTTTAGGAGCGGTCGTACATCCGCTCAGAAACAAAAACATAAGTACAGCACTCAGCATTGAGCTGAGTGCTTTAATGTTATATTTCATTGATCAACATCCTTATTTTTGTGGATTCCATGAGCCGTTATTTATATCAGCAACCATTTTATTTACCGCATCGCGAATTGCTAAATCCAATACTTTTCCATTGAGTGTGGAGTCATAACCAGCGGCTGTACCAAAACCCAGAACTTCGCGCTCGCTCAAACTATATTCACCAGCACCTTGCGTTGCATAAACAACTTCTGAGGTTTGAACATTCACAATATTCAAGCTCACTTTTGCGTAAGCAATTTGAGTTTTTCCGCGACCCAGGATGCCGAACAATTGTTGATCTCCAACATCCTTACGACCGAACTCGGAAACATCGCCGGTAACAATGTAGTCAGCACCTTTAATATTTTGTGTCTTTTTGGCAAAACCCGCTTCTTGTGCAGCCTCAGCGAGATTGTCTCGCTCCAATACGTTAAAGCGACCTGTTTGTTGCAAATGTGTGATAAGAATTGTTTTACCCTGGTTTCCCAGGCGATCAACTCCGTCAGAAAATATTCCACGCATAAACGTTGAACGGTTATCAAATTTTCCTACGCTCAATGGCGTTCGTGTGCCAACATAATTGGATTGGGTTTGAACAGGTTTAGGAGTCTCCAAGGTTCGCGCACTCTCTATGGGAGTACAGCCTATGAGAGCAACACTTAATGCGAGTGTAGTAGCTAAAACCAAATACTTTTCCATAACTGATTC
This sequence comes from uncultured Gammaproteobacteria bacterium, assembly GCA_966096785.1. Classification (GTDB taxonomy): domain Bacteria; phylum Pseudomonadota; class Gammaproteobacteria; order Pseudomonadales; family Cellvibrionaceae; genus Cellvibrio. The sequence continues at coordinate 3,569 of CBHTVU010000093.1, forward strand.
CTAAGTTTTAATTTATATTTTGTAAAGAATCGCCATTTTATTTGCGATCCTTACAGTTGAACTTCAACGCAACAGGCGTGCGATTAACGCGATGCTCCAATCGGGTTTCAACTAAATTCCTGAAAGTAGCGAGATATTACTCTACTTTTTATAGGGTGAATGGAAGCTGAAGGTTAGAATAGACTCTCTTGAACAAAGCGAACGAATGATTTCGTTTAAATACTCATTTAATTCTGCGAATTTTATTATGTTACAACCAAAAATTACTTTTATAGGTGCCGGAAATATGGCCAGGGCCATTATCGGCGGATTACTCGCAGAAGGTTTTAGCGTGGAAAATCTAAGTGCAAGCGGCCCACGAATAGAGACTCTTACCAAGGTGGCAGATGATTTCGGGATTGAGGTCAGTACTGATAATTCAGCCCTGGCATCCAAAGCCGATGTTGTTGTGCTCGCCGTTAAGCCGCAGATGCTCAAGGAGGTCGCCATAGGTTTGGCGAACTCGCTAAGCCACCAGCCCTTAATTATTTCCCTCGTAGCGGGAATTACGACCAACAGTATCGAAAGGTGGTTGGGTGGTACGCAAGCCATAGTTCGCTGCATGCCTAATACACCCTCCCAGGCACGGGTCGGCGCTAGCGGCTTATTCGCCAATCGACACGTGAGCGAAGCACAAAAATCTTCCGCAAACGCCATTTTGGGTGCGGTAGGCATTGTGCAATGGGTAGATGATGAAGACTTAATTAACCCTGTGACTGCAGTTTCCGGCTCCGGACCCGCCTACTTTTTCCTGGTAATGGAAGCCATGATTGACGCTGGTGTAGATTTGGGACTTTCGCGTGAGTCGGCACGTGAATTGACCTTGCAAACTGCATTGGGTGCCGCCATCTTAGCCAAACAAAGCGATGTGGATATCGCCGAGTTGCGTCGTCGGGTGACGTCTCCCAAGGGCACCACCGAGCAGGCAATAAATTCCTTTGAAGCTGACCAGATCCGCGCTATGTTTTCGCGTGCGATGCAGGCTTGTTCCAATCGGGCAGTAGAACTGTCAGAGATTTTAGGTAAATAGAGAATAAACGGTGCGATAACGCCCTCACACACAGAGATTTAATTATGCAAACACTGGCTCAAATCGCCATTTACATTATCAGCACCCTCGGAACGCTTTACGTTAGCCTGGTATTGCTACGGTTTCTGGCGCAACTGGTGCGTGCGGACTATTACAATCCAATGAGCAAAGCTCTGGTTAAATACACCAACCCCCTGCTTATTCCACTGCGCAAAATTATCCCTGGGTTGTTTGGTATAGATCTGGCTGCGCTGGTGCTCGCTCTCCTGCTGCAGGCGATCCTCCTCCAGATCATTATGCTACTCGCCAATTATGGTTTGATTAATCCGCTGTATCTGCTCGCCTGGTCTGCCATATCTTTGCTCGGCCTGGTGTTAACCTTTTACTATTGGGGCGTAATTATTATGATTATCGCCAGTTGGGTTGCACCTCACAGCCATAACCCCGCACTAAGTTTGTTACAACAAATTCTTGATCCGGTAATGGCTCCTTTTCGCAAGATTATCCCGCCACTCGGTATGCTCGATTTATCGCCGATGATTTTTTTAATGGTATTGCACATCATCCGCAACTACCTGCTACCGGCTCTCGCCAGTAGCGTCGGCATGGCTCATGGCTTGGGTATTGGATTCTAATCTCCGATGCTGAACCAGTCAGCTGTGGTCACACCAATCTCATCAAAGCATTATTCATGGCAGGGAGAGAATTTAATTATTCACTGCCTTGTGCAACCTAAGGCCGCAAATGATGAAATTGTCGGAATTCACGGTGATCGCCTTAAAATTCGCATCACCGCTCCACCGGTAGATGGTAAAGCTAATCAGCACATCATCAATTGGTTTAGCAAATTATTTAAGGTACCCAAAGGTGATATAAGTATTCTGCAAGGAGAATTAGGACGGCAAAAAACATTACTCATTAAATCTCCCAAGGTTTTACTCGATCTTATCAGTCGGCCTTAGAAAATTATTTATCGATTATAAAAAGGTAAGGATATGAAAGGAATTTTTTACTCATTCGTTTTTACAGCAATTAGCTTATTGATTCTTAATCAAGCACACGCTCAGGCAACTGACCCAACAGCATCCAAACAAAACGACGTTTCAGAAATTGTTGTTAGCGGGCAACAAAATCCCTCAGATTGGTTTCGCGCAGAAAGCCAGCATTTTATTGTTTATTCAGACACCAAACAAAAGCATGTTAGCCAGCTTCTCAACAAACTTGAACGATTTGACTATCTACTTCGTCTCTATGCCACATCTAACACATCCGTAAAAGCTGAGCCAAAGCTCACGCTTTATTATCAATCCAATATCAAAAATTTAAAAAAAATAGATGCAAATTTACCGCCTTACGCCATAGGCCTTTACAACAGTTGCGAGCAGGGAGTGCAGGCTTTTGCATCACATATGTATTACGGAACGAACCCTGATGTACCTTTAGAGAAGCAACCGGAAAACGAAGGCCTGTCGTATATCTTTGAAGCTTACGCGCGACATTTCTTGTATCACCATACCGATATACGCAATCCCAATTGGTATATCGATGGCTTCGCACAATACTTTGCGAACACACGTTTTTCCGATACCGAAACTGTGCTGGGAATTCCGCCACAAAGCGTTAGAGATTACTTACTGCATATCAGTGGTGGAAATGCCTATTACAGCCTCGATTACAAAGATATTTTGTTAGACAACGAATCCAAAGGTCACAATGTTGCAGGAGAGGCGGGTGTGCGCCTTGAATTCCAGGCAAGAGCTTGGGCGCTCACGCATTACATTTTATCTTCCAGTGAAAATATTCAACATTTTGATACCTACAATAAATTAGTAGCAGCGGGCATTGAACAAACCAAAGCATTTGAACAAAGTTTTGGTTTTCCTGTTAAAAAACTCAGCAATCATTTGTGGAATTATAAACGTAAATCTGCTGAAGGATTAAAATTAAATTTGACTGCAGGCTCCGAACAAGATATTCAATTTAGTAGCTTGCCAATTGCCGCCAACAAATTAGTCTTGGCAGATGCAGCTATAAAATCTTGCCCAACATCCGTCGTCGGTCAAACGGTGTTGAAGAATATTATGAGCGAAGCAAAAAAATATCCCACCAGTGATTATGCGCAAACTATTTTGAGTCGCGCGCAAATTAATTGGGGCGATGCGAAGAGCACACTTCCTTATTTAACATCCATTGCCAAAGGCGATAACGCGGAAGCATTTTATTTAATGGGTAGCGCACAACTTCGTATAGCCAATGAGAGTGAGGGCGAAGAGCAAAAAAATCACCTTAAATCCGCGCAAGATAATTTTCTTAAAGCCAGCAATTTACATCCTGTTTCTGCTGAAAGTTTTTATGCTTATTTTCAAGCAGGTCTTCGCTTGCACGATACGCCCACAACAGAAACTTTAAATGCTGCGATTGAAGCCCGTAAACTAGCTCCGGAAGTAAGTACCTACTTGAGAGCCGCTGCCTTGAGCCACGCTTATTTAAAACAACTTCCGGAAACTGACGCAGAGCTGGATTTAATGGCTCGCAATAACCGCGACCCAAAAATGGCAGAATGGGCCAAGACGTGGCAAGCCAAACTCAACACCGGCGTGACAAGAAGTATTTTGCTCGCCGAAATGCGCACCGAGCTTCAACCAGACACTCGCTTTGTGGAATGGACAATCGCCAGCGACTCCGTGATGCAAGATGTTCAAAAAAGTGCTGAAATGGCAGCTGCTGCAGATTTCATTACCGAGCAGCGAATCCAAAATATCCAAAGTCAGCGATCAGATACATCTGGTCTGACACGATAGATTAATTCCACTCTAACTACGCGGTAGGGAAAATATTTCTTACCGCTTAAGCTTCTATACTAAAACTGCATCTACACAAAGCTCTGCAGCAGATTTCCCTCCCGATCAATTCATTAATTTCAAATCACTTCTGAAAAGTTGAATCCAATTTGCACTCCCAATCGTATTATCACGTAGAACGCTCATCTACCAACATAAAATAACGAGACGCTATGGATTCCAATAACGATATCTTGCGGCTATTAAGCGCAACCGCCCAAGGCGACCAAGTCGCTTTTGAAGAACTCTACAAACAAACGGCGGGTAAGCTCTACGCGATTAGCTTGCAAATGCTACGTCGCCGCGATCTTGCGGAAGATGCAGTACAAGAGGCCTTTGTGCGCATTTGGCACAACGCTGGCGAATATCAGCAAGAAAAAGGCAACGTCTTAACCTGGATGACCACCATAGTTCGTTACCGTGCGCTCGATATGTTACGCGCAACCAAAAGTCGTCGCGAAAGCGATGCGGACGTAGAAGAAGCGGAAGATGAGAATAACCCTGAAAAGGAGTTATACATCGAGCGTGACCGCGTTTTAATTGATCGCTGCATGGCGCTATTAGAAGGCTCACAACGGGAAATGATTCAACTCGCTTACTTTCGTGGCTTCACCCATGCAGAAGTTTGCACACACACCGGCTCGCCGCTCGGCTCGGTTAAAACCTGGATTCGCCGCGGTTTGGAGCGTTTAAAAAGGTGTGTTGAAGCATGAATTATCTTACCGAAGAGCGCAAAAATGCCCTCGCCTCAGAATATGTATTAGGTACGCTGCATGGTCGTGCGCGAATTCGTTTTCAAACATTATTAATGCAACATCGCAGCTTGCGTCACGTGCTTTGGCAGTGGGAAAGCCGATTGAATAGTCTTGGTGGTGGCTTGCCAGCAATAACACCATCGCCGGAGCTATGGGGAAAAATCCAACAACAACTTGGTTTTACTACCACCGAATTACCGGCAAATGTAATTCGCATGCCACAGGTTCCAGCTAAATCTCCAATCAACGATTCCACGAACCAAACATGGAAATGGCTTACAGGCGCAGCCACTGCCGCCGCGTTGGTATTGGCGATATTCCTGGTAACAACGCCGTCGACTATCGAGCGAACACAAACACAAATTGCTGTCGTGCAAGGTGAAAAAGCGCAGGCATTATGGTCGATAGAATTAGGCAAAAAAGAATTAGTAGTCACTGCAACGGACAACTTCAAAGCTTTACCTGACCAAGATTATGAGTTGTGGATGATCGCCGCAGATGGCCGCCCGCCTGTATCACTCGGCTTACTGCCTAAACAAGGCAAACTAACATTGCCACGCAATGCGATTTTGGATCAGGTAAAAATTGCGGCTTTAGCTGTGAGCCAGGAACCGATTGGTGGATCGCCCAACGGGCAACCGACCAAAGTGCTCTATACAACTGAAATTGTGACGATTTAATTGCGTTATAAATAAGCTACGCAAGAATGCGTAAGCTAAGAATGACACTCGTTTGAGCCTTCCGAATAAATTCCAAAGCCCGCTTAACGCGGGCTTTTTTATACCCTCAAAAAACTATTTTCAATTTTTATCAAAATAGTTGAATCCAAAATCCAGGTTAAGCCGTTTGTGTTGTGCAAGTTAGTTAAACACTTTCATTACATGCACTACATAAAAGGAACAACCTATGAAAATTAAATATCTGTCACTCATCATCGGCTCTCTCGCTACTGGTTTGCTCGCAGGCCAAGCGGTGGCATCCAGCCACCGCGAAGCACCAAATATCACTCGTAGCCCAGCTGTGGATTCCACTGATTTTTACGCGTTTAACAGTTACGAAACGGGGCGTGGAAGTTATGTAACCCTTATCGCCAACTACATTCCGCTACAAGACGCTTACGGTGGTCCAAATTATTTTGCGATGGACCCCAACGCGCTTTACAGCATTCATATCGACAATGACGGTGATGCAAAAGAAGATCTGACGTTTGATTTCCGCTTTAGCCAGGCTCTGGCCGGTGGCGAAGGTGTGAAGCTAACTGTCGGCCCGGAAGGTAATACTCGCTCTGTCGCTGTGCCACTGAAAAATGTAGGTGGTGTTAGTGCCGGTGATAATTCTGCAGTGAATTTTTTAGAGACTTACACTTTACAAGTAGTGGAAGGCAACCGCCGTACCGGCACACGCAAGGATATTAAAAACGCAACCACCGGCAGCGCTACTTTTTCCAAACCGCTGGATTTTATTGGCACCAAAACGTTTACATCGGAAGCGAATTACAAAACTTACGCGAACAGTTTTATTTACGATATTACGATTCCTGGCTGTGCTACCAGCGGCAAAGTTTTCGTTGGTCAACGTAAAGATCCCTTCGTCGTTAACCTTGGTAAAACCTTTGACCTGGTAAATTATGTTCCCGTTGAAGGTGACAGTGCACCCGGTGCTGGCGATGGCAAAGGCTTCCCAGGCGGTATCACCCAAAACAAAAATAATGACGAACTGCGATTCAAAAACGTAACCGAAATTGCATTAGAAATTCCCAAAGCCTGTTTGACCGGTACTGGTAACGGCAGCGTAGGCGCCTGGACCACAGCGAGCTTGCAACAAGCGCGCATCTTGAACCCGAATGCATCTTTCAACAAAACCGAAGTTAATGGCGGTGCGTGGACTCAGGTTTCTCGCCTTGGTTCTCCCTTGGTGAATGAGTTAGTGATCGGTCTAAAAGACAAAGATAAATTCTCTACGTCTGAACCAAAAGATGATGGTCAATTTGCCGATTATGTGACCCATCCTACGCTACCGGAATTGCTCAATATCCTGTTCAAGGATGCTGTGAACACAACGCTCGGTGCAAACCTCAAAACCCTCGCGCCAACCAATATTCCACGTACTGATTTGGTAACCGCTTTCCTGACTGGTTTCCCCGGTGTTAACCAATTAGCCAAAGTAACCGCGTCGGAAATGTTGCGTTTGAACACAGGCATCCCCGCAACCCAAGCCAATATGCAATCCGCTTTTGGTGTTGCAGGTAACGACCTGGCTGGCTTCCCAAATGGTCGTCGCCCTGGTGATGACGTTGTGGATATTGCTTTGCGTGTGGTCATGGGGCGCCTGTGTTACCCAATCCCTGTCGCTGGTGTGGATACCGATTTAGGTCTCTGCAAACCCGCTGATGCCAACGTCGGCAACGTCCCCTTTACTGACGGCGCACCTTCGAATGCCAGCATGGTCGGCACCTCATTCCCTTACCTGGCTGATCCATTGCCAGGTTCAAAATAAGGAGACGACCATGACTTATTCAAAGATAACGATTGGGCTGGTGGCGGCCATGTTGCTGGCAAGTTGCGGCGGCGGAAAGGACCACAAAAAACCGCCCAAAATGAACACTGCTCCCATGGCAACGGCTTCCAGCTTTACTACTCAAGCCGATACCAAATACACCGGTGCGCTCAAAGGCACGGATGCGGATATGGATGTGCTCACCTTCGCGGTGGGTACATCACCAACCAATGGCGTACTGGATCTCAAGCAAGATGGCAGTTTTTCGTACACTCCAAATGCCGAGTTCACCGGTAGCGATAAATTTTCCTTCAGTGTTTCTGATGGAAAAGATTCGTCGACCGCCGTGGACGTCACTATCACAGTGGATTTATTAGAAGTCTCGTTTAGCGATTACAGTCGCAAAGCGTTTAAGCAAACCACTACCGATAAACCGCTGCCACTCAATAGCCGAAAAATCGCTCAAGACGTGACTTCTGAAAACGCTTATGACGATTTGCTCGCGCAATAAATTTTAAAAAAATAAATCGCTTTACCCGCCATGGACGGCGGGATTTTAAAAACAAAAAAATATTGAATGACTTGAAGGCTGAATATTCAGCGGCAATGCGGTGGGAATAAAAACCCACGAAGGAAACACTATGAAAAATTTTTTATTGCTCGCCCACATATTGGTGTTGAGCAGCTATTTATTCTTTATTCACTGCGCAAGTGCAGAACCCCATACGCCTCGGTCAGATGATGAAATAGTTGCGCGCTGGGTGACCACAAATTCGGCTTTAAGAACATTAAAAACCGATTTGCATTTAAAACCCGACGACATTGTAAAAACAGTTGAACTTGCTAACGCCTATTTGATACAAGCCGCACAACCGGGACAGTCGCGTCTGTACGGGCTAGCGCAAGCCGCATTAAAACCTTTTATTGAAAAAAATGTTAATAACAAAGACTTATGGCTGGCGTGGGCACAAGTACAGCAACACCAACACAATTTTTTAATCGCACAAGATGCATTAACCAAAGTATTGCAAGAAAACCCCACCAACGAAAATGCCAACCTGCTGGCCGCACGCATTTACGTTATTCAAGACAAACCTCTTGCAGCACGTAATACCTGCTTAAAATTGTTGGGTAGTGCAGATCTACTTACGGTAACCGCGTGCAGTCTCGAAGCTAACTCCTATTTGCACCCCGACGATGTAAAAAATAACTACCAACAACTCGAGGATTTAATTAAACGCCAGGGGCTGCCCAATGACGAACGTGCCAATTGGCTAATTCAACTTCTGGCAGATTTAGCCATGCGTAATAAAGAACCGGAAACGGCAGCAAAATGGTTGGAGCAAGGCTTACAAAATGCGAGCGTAAATTATTTAGCGCAATGGGCGGATGCTCAACTCGCACTCAATAATTTTGAGGTAGTGATAAGTCACCTATCAGTAATAGTGAATAACACGCCCGACATTGATGACGCACTTTTATTGCGACTGACGATTGCAGAGAAAAAATTAAATCAGACAAACTACTGGCAACCGCAATTAGCTGAGCGCGTTAGCTTACGTGAACAACGGCAAGACAGCCTGCACGCCAGTGAATTGGCAATTTATTATTTGGATATTGATACTAATCCAAAAAAAGCTCTGTATTGGGCAAAAACAAATTTCACCAATACCCGTGAATATAACGATAAACAATTATTAGTGCGCGCAGAAAAAGCGAATGAAAATTCCCAGGCGAAGGGAGTTCAATAATGCGTAAATTACTCTTTTTATTAAGCGGATTATTGTTGTGTTTCGCATCTAGCATGAGTTTCGCACACCAACTCAGCACCTCATACTTGAACGGAAACTTTAATAACACCGGACTATTTCAGGGTGAATGGCAAGTTCGCTTGTACGATTTGGAGCAAGCCATAAGTATTGATGAAGATGGCGATGGCGAACTGCGCTGGCGGGAGTTGCAGAACCGTGCGGATACAGTCACAAAATATTTGCAATACCACTTAATATTTTCGCGGGCGAATCAGAAATGCCCCCTGGCACTGGAATCAGATTGGAAAATTGATGAGCATTTTAATGAAGGCTATCTCTTGCTGCCGGTGCGAGTGCAATGCGCGATTGAGGGCCAGGTTAAGATTAGCTACAGCGCATTTTTTGAAATAGATTGCCAACACAAATTATTGCTTAGCTTGGCAAACGAAAAAAATTCAGCACTGCATATTTTATCTGACACAACACGAAACATTGATATCAATGAAAAATCCGGCAGCCGATTTAAAACATTTACCGAATTTGCAAAACAAGGTGCTGTACACATATGGATCGGTCTTGACCATATTTTATTCTTAGTATCCCTACTACTAACCTGTGCCCTGACACGTCGCAATCGCTATTGGGTTGCCACCCCTAAAATACGCGACATAGTAATGCGCACTACATGGATAGTTACCGCATTTACGCTCGCTCATTCCCTGACCTTAACGGCTACAGCGTTAAATTTTATTAACCTTCCCAGCCGTTGGGTTGAAGTCGGTATTGCTGTAACCGTTGCCCTCGCTGCACTCAACAATATTTTCCCTTTGGTACTACGTTTGGGCTGGCTGACATTTGGTTTCGGTTTATTGCACGGCATGGGTTTCGCCGGTGCACTAGGAGAGCTAGGCCTACCGAATGACCAAAAAACATTAACCGTTTTGGCATTTAATCTTGGCGTGGAGGTGGGGCAAATGGCAATAGTTGCGGTAGTTTTACCTGTGCTTATTTTTCTTCGTAAATATTATTGGTACACCCGTTATTCAATGACAGCCTTGTCGGGCATTATCGTACTCATTGCACTGCAATGGATTGCTCAGCGAATTTAATTTTTTTATTTAAATGCAGGCACAGATATGAAAAATGACAAATAGAACGTTTTAATATTTCTACATCACCTTATGACATCGACTACTTTTACGGCTCACGCTTGCGAGGCGAACCGGATAAAGGTGTTGACCATATTCACTATCACACGGTTGAACCAAGCACATTGCGCATCAAGCGGAATATCGATTTTAAAATTTGAGCAGGAAGCACAATTAATGTGGAGAAGATTTTTCCTGAGACTTCTCTTGAGCTTTTTCCTGTGCTTTTTTGATGGCGTTTTGCTGGCGACGGTAGGACAAATATGTGGACAGGCAAGATGAAATAATGGCGGCAACCAATGCCCATGTCCAGGTATTGATAATCACATTTTGGGTAAAACCATAGTGCGTGTAATTCCAGTAAAACAACATTAACAGCGCCGCAGCAAAGGTAAACGTGAATCGGCGCAGCCAAAAACGGAGCAATACTAAATACATACAAAAATCTCTCACAGGGGGTAAATCGACGAGAACAGGATCAATCAACCACAAAAAAAGCCATTTTATACAAATTCACGGAGCTTTAGTGGGCCATCTCCAATATGATAGCGCGCCATACCTTTTAACTATCGCTGTGCCTGTGCGCAGCTGTAAAGATTGACGGACAAAATCGCTATTTTATGAAAACCCCCAAAAGTCTTGTACCACTGATTGAAGACGGCTTGGTTGACGAAGTCTTACGTTCACTCAAAAGCGGTAAAGAAGCTACCGTTTATGTAGTTTCATCTGCGGGTGAAATCCGCTGCGCAAAAGTCTACAA
>CBHTVU010000094.1:0-14200 GCA_966096785.1 uncultured Gammaproteobacteria bacterium
CGTTTTTATCAACTACCACACCCCCACAGGTAAAGTGGGCGGCAGGTACGACAGGAATAGGCTCTTTCGTGATGTCTATACCCAGTTCAAGGCAGCGAGCGTAAATGGTGGGAAAATGCTCCTCAATAAATTCGGGAGATTTATGGCTGATGTCCAAATATAAGCAATCGCAACCAAGACGTTTCATTTCATGATCGATGGCGCGCGCTACTATATCCCGCGGCGCCAACTCAAGTCGTTCATCAAAACGATGCATGAATCGTTCGCCGTTAGGCAATCGTAAATAAGCCCCTTCGCCCCGTAATGCTTCGCTGATTAAAAAATTCTTGGTAGACGCGTGATACAAACAGGTCGGGTGAAATTGATTGAATTCCATATTGGCGATTCGGCAGCCGGCACGCCACGCCATGGCTATTCCATCGCCGCTGGCTCCATCCAGATTCGTCGTATACAGGTACACCTTGCTGGCGCCGCCGGTGGCAAGTACTACAACCTTGGCTTGGAATACGTTGACCTGCTCGCTGTTTTTATCCAGCACGTAGGCACCAGTGCAGCGCAGTTTGCGGGAATCTGTATCTGCCTGGGTAATCAGGTTTACGGCTATATGGTCTTCGTAAACAGTTATGTTTTGTTGCTGCTTCACCTGATCAATCAGTGTGCTGTGCACAGCCCTGCCGGTGGCGTCGGCGCTGTGTATTATGCGTCTGTGGCTGTGACCGCCTTCTTTGGTGAGATGATAATCCTCTGTTCCATTTTCTTTTGTGAAACGAACGCCTTGTTCAATTAACCATTCAATAGCAGCTTTACTGTTTTCGACGGTGAAACGTACCGAGTCTTCGTGGCATAAACCTGCGCCGGCGATCAAGGTATCTTTTACATGGGCTTCGATTGAATCCTGATCATCTAGTACAGCGGCAATCCCACCCTGCGCGAACCAGGTTGACCCCTGGTTCAACGCGTTTTTGCTTAAAATAGCAACAGTGGCGTGTTTTGCCAGGCTCAAAGCCAGGGTTAAACCTGCGGCACCTGAGCCAATAACAAGTACATCGTGTGAGTAAGCTTGGGTCATGAGTATTTTTCTACAACAATTAAGAGGAGCATTAAAAAGAACAAAGTCGTAAACTGGCACCAGTATATACAAGCCAAACACGATTAGTGAGCTAGACTCGTTTAGTAATAAGAGATTAGCCTTAAGAGTGGTCTCGCGAACAAAGCGGCGCGTGGAACTTTTGCTATAAGTACGACTCTACGTGACGCAGACTAGTCATAAAAAATTAAGATTGTTCGCAACAAATAACATCAGCATGTGTGTAATTCAGCGCTGAATTTTAATAATCCTGGCCAATAATTGAGCTCGGGATGCTTGGGGGTTTTAGAATGACAGCGCAAGTAGCGCCCGAAGTCGATGTTGATCAGCAGCTCGTAGAGCGTGTACAAAAAGGAGATAAACGAGCTTTTGATTTATTGGTGTTGAAGTATCAGCACAAAATATTTGCCGTAATCAGCCGTTTTATTCGCGATCATGCCGAAGTGCAAGATGTTGCCCAAGACGCTTTTATCAAAGCTTATCGTGCTTTACCTAATTTTCGTGGTGAAAGTGCTTTTTACACCTGGATGTATCGTATAGCCATAAATACTGCAAAAAATTATTTAGTCGCTCGCAATCGCCGCCCTCCAGCTAGCGATGTAGATATGGAGGACGCCGAATTTTTTGTTGGTAACGATGCGATGCACGAAATGAATACGCCTGAGCGAAATTTACTACGAGATGAATTGCAGGTTGTCATAGATCAGGCATTTCGCGATTTACCGGATGATTTACGTATGGCGGTAACTTTACGTGAAATTGATGGACTAAGTTATGAAGAGATTGCTGAAGCTATGGATTGCCCTATAGGCACGGTGCGTTCACGTATTTTCCGCGCGCGTGAAGCTATAGATAAAAAAATTCAACCGCTTATTGAATAACAATATACGTTTGAACAGCGGATTTATTGGATCAAAAATTATCCAGATGGGTAGTTGAGTAACGCAAAATCGCTAAACTTGAGTCTTCATGTAAATATGCAAAAATTGTGAATCTTAGATGAACCTTTTTTACCTCCTTCGGTCATAAAGGCAACAGTTAAAAGTGATGATTGTTGGTATAGGCTTAAAATTTTCCAGTTGACAGGTAAATCTCAAATGAGTGAGCAAAACCGGCCGCAAAACCTCGCCGAATCTATTTCAGCATTGATCGACAATCAAGCGTCTGAACTTGAGTTACAGCGAGTATTAAAAGCCTCGGAGCAGGATGCGGATGTTAAGGCGACCTGGTCGCGTTATCAAATTACCAGTGGTGTAATACGGGGTGAACAAACACCTGTGTTTTCGTCATTGGTAATGTCAGATTTCTCCGCGCGGCTTAGCGTTGCTATAGCGGCAGAAGAAACTTATACGGCTACACCAGCCTCAATAAAGTCTGAAACAACCAAACCTCAGCAAGGTTGGTTTTATCAACTCGGCCGTGTAGCTCTTGTAGCTTCGGTTGCCGGTGGAATGGTGTTTAGTGTTAATCAATTTAACAGTAACGGTGTTAATAGTAGCCAGATTGCTAATAATGTAGCGCCGGTTTCGGCTCCTGTTGAGTCCACTGTTTCTTTACCATCTGGTATAAATAGTCCACTTATTAATACACGTAATGTAGCTGTACAAACCGGTTACGAAACGCGCCCACAAGAGAATCGTCGCGTGATGTTTCAACCTCGTCAAGCAACGCCTGTTGTCTCTGATGAAGAAGTGTCTCGCTACGTAAATCAAATGATCAAGGCTCATTCCGATAATGCGGCTATGAACTCTGGCCAAGGTGTATTACCTTATGCACGTGTAATTATCACCGATGAAGAATAATCTATGCCGAAAATCTCTTTGTGGTTGTCGTCTTTGGTAGTGGCGGTGACTGCAGCAATTCCAGTTCAAATTTCCTACGCACAAGAAAATCTTTTATCTCCTCCCAAAAGCCTGCCCAGTGTGCAGGCTTTGTTAAAAAAAATGTCTCAGGATGCGGCCCATATTAATTATCGCGGCTCATTCACCTATCAAAACCAAACCAGTATTGAGCTGCAAAGTTTTCGCGTTGAGCACTGGATTGAAAATGGTGTTGAACACGACCGATTTTTGTTTTTGAATGGACCTGAACGAGTGATAGTTCGCGATGGCCAACCGGTTAATTGCCGGGCTATGGGCGATGAATTACTTCAGGGGCACATCTCGCAAATTGGTAAAATTCTGGTGAATATGGATGATCTTTACCAGTTTGAAATTCGTGGTCAGGAGCGTATCGCAGGACGCTTGGCTCGTGTGTTACAGGTCATTCCTAAGGATCCCTATCGTTACGGATATTTTTTAAGCATTGATGAAGAAACTGGTCTCGTGCTCAAGTCGTGGTTAATAGATGAAAATGCTCATCCGCTTGAACGCTACCAATTTATTTCTCTCGACCTAAGCCCTGATGTCGCCCAGTTAAAAGCACAAGTATTGTCCCATCAACACAAAGCTGTAGCCGATGTAACACCTTGCAATCCTACCGAAATTAGTAAGCCTTCAGGTTGGGATATCACTTGGGTTCCGCAAGGTTTTGTATTTGCCGGACAACGCAATCTCGCAAGCGGTCAGACCATGTTGATGTATACCGATGGCCTCACCACTTTTAGTATTTTTATTGAGGCTACCAGCAGCTTTGTACCCGAAGGTGTGGGGAAACGCGGAGCGACGCTTGCGTATATGTCCCGGCTTTCAGTCAAAGATATTGTTCACAGAGTTAGCGTGGTGGGTGAAATTCCCGTCGCCGCCGCCGCAAAAATCGCGCAAAATATAACGGGGCAGTAAGCCCCGTTTTTATTTCTCAGGTCTTTTTAATGATTCTCGAAACTGGTCGCATAGTTGCGGTAGAAGCGCAGGGCTTATGGGTGGAAACTATCCAGCGTTCGGCCTGTGGTTCATGTCAGGCCCAAAAAGGCTGCGGTCACAGTGCGCTGGCTAAATTCGGTGCTAGTGCGTCTTATTTGTGGGTGTTGTTGGAGGGGCGTAACGCCAATCGTTACCAAATTGGTGCTGAGGTTAAGATCGGCATTCCAGAAGAGGTTATCGCCAAAGGCTCGATGTTCGTATACATGGTGCCTCTTGTTGCGATGATCACGGCGACTTTCGTTGCGGATCACAAATTATTAAGCGATGGCATAACGGCACTTTGCGCATTGTTCGGTTTGCTAATAGGTGCCGCTATTGTACGCGTGTGTTCTTATTTGATTCGTTTTGATAGCCGCTTGCAACCGGTGTTGATTGATGAGGAATCGGCTGTGCAAATAATAGAAACTTGCGCACGGAGTTAGCGAATTGATATTGGTGATAAATTCCCATGTCCATATTCCCTTGCACGAAATTGAACTCACTGCCATGCGTGCTCAAGGAGCGGGCGGGCAGAATGTCAATAAGGTGTCGAGTGCGATACATTTGCGTTTTGATATTCATAAATCTTCCCTCAGCGAGTTTTGCAAATCAAGATTACTAGCATTGGATGACAAACGTATTTCCAGCGATGGCGTGTTGATTATTAAGGCCCAACGTCATCGCACCCAGGAATTAAATCGTGCAGATGCGCTAGAGCGCTTGCAAGAAATTGTGCTGGGAGCCATTAAAATTGTTAAAAATCGTCATGCAACAAAACCAACTTACAGTTCAAAACAAAAGCGTATGGATGGCAAAACAATTCGCTCCGGTATCAAATCTGCTCGTGCAAAAATAAACCTTGAGTAAACGTGACAAGAGTTATTGAGGGATTCGATTACGCTTGTCGATTTCAGGTTTTATGTTGCGTTTGCCATTTTCGAAAAAACGTCAGCTTTTTTCTGCACATCGCGCCAAAGTGATTGTTGAAAAGTTTCGAAATTTTCACCGCCCGTTTTTAAAATCCAATCTACTAAAGCTGTGGATACATCCGGATAAATAATGGGTTCCGGCTTCGGTAAGGGTAACCATCGGCCAATCACGGCTTCACTCAACTCGTTAGTTGCAACTCCATAACCTAATTGTGTTAAAGCAAAGGCATTGGATGCCTGCTCCATTTGCCCGGCAACGGGTTGTACTAGCAGCTTTTTCCCCAGTTGAATTGCTTCACTTGGCAATTCAAAACCGGCACTGCAAATAACACCCTCGCATTTGTGCAAATCCTGTTGGAAACCTTCCCGTGAAAATGGGCGTATATGAATATGTCCTTCATCAATGGCTTGCGGAACATTTTGATAAATAAAAAAATGATAATCCGGGAACGCGTGCAACTGCGGCAAAATATCCTCCAACCCGGCAAAAGGCAGATACACAAGATAATGTTTTGCAAGGGATTCATTTTTGTAGTGGGAGGGTTCGATTAATGGCGGCAATATGGGCTGATTAAAGTGATGCCAGTGCAAGCCAATCGGTTGTGTAACAGGAGCAAAGTTTTGCATAAACCAATCGGTCACTAGATTATTATTTTTTTTTGGAATTTTATGCAAAAAAGAATTTTGATGTGAAATTCCGATCACTTTTTGTCCTGCACGTTTTGCTGCGTGTGCAGAGACGGGTTCAAAATCATTAATAATTAAGTCGTAGCCTTCGACCTTAACTTTTTTAATGTCGTCATTTAATTGCATTAAATTGGCTTGTAATGCAGTTTTTAAATAAAGGATGCGGCCGCTTTTCACGGCGAAAGTTAAACCCCGGTAGCTTTGGAAATCACCAAAAACCTGCATATCAAAAAAATCTTCACGTGGCCTTCCAGAAAACACCCAATCAACTTCAACACCTTTTGCGGCAAATGCTTTCGCCATAATGCGTGCGCGTGTTACGTGGCCGTTGCCGGTTCCCTGAACACCGTAAAGTATTTTCATAGACTTTCCTGAATTGATTAACTGATGATTGAAAAACTGTCACATGTCTCTGTAACAATTTGTTCATTCGCAAATGATGGACGCGCTCTGAAAAAGTCTTCATCATTCGCGTTCTTGCATTTTTGCGACATTAGAAATATCACCAGCGTGTGACTTTTCGATGAAGGAAAGATGAAATAACCGTGACAAAATTGGTATTAACAAGGTCATCAACACCAGCGTGGAGAATTTGAATGAGTAAACCGGGTAAAACAGGTATCAGCCGTGTTATTGATGCCTTTGGCTATTCGATGAAAGGCTTTGCAGCAACGTGGAAGTTCGAAGCGGCTTTTCGGCAAGAGGTTGTATTGGGGGTGCTACTAATTCCAGTCGCCTTTTGGTTGGCAACCACTCATATCGAGTTGATTTTATTGCTTGCCAGTATTTTCTGGGTATGGATGGCAGAGTTGGCTAATTCTTCCGTAGAAGCAGTGGTTGATAGGACCGGGTCGGAGCGTCATGAGCTATCCGGGCGTGCGAAAGATATAGGTTCTGCATTGGTTTTCACCAGCCTCGTTTTGCTGGCGTTGGTTTGGGGCATAATCGCCGCTCACCGTTTTCTTTAAAACGATTCCTATCTTCAAATCAGATATAAATGTTTAGTCGCAATCTGTGGCACTGCAGATTGCGTCTGAAATACTGTCCTTTCTTTCTAGAAGCTGATCTTTGTAGATCTGAATTTCGCACTGACTAACTTTGGTGTGTTACCGCATTGTTTAAAACATTTATTTACGCTAAATTAAGCGAGTGAATTAATTATCATATTTATACTCTTAGGAGTGTTATGACCATCGAAAAATTTTCCGTCAACGAACATACACATCGCCGATTTAATCCGCTTGCGGGTGAGTGGTTGTTGGTATCGCCTCATCGTAACAAACGACCTTGGCAGGGGCAGCAGGAGCCTAGTCAGTGGTCTGAAAGCACGTCGCATGATCCTGGCTGCTTTCTCTGTCCACGCAATAAAAGAATAGGTGGTGAATTAAACCCAGATTATAAAACGACTTACGTTTTTAATAATGATTTCGCTGCATTAACACCACAAGTTCCTAGCGCCCCAGTAGTAGATGACCCTTTATTCCAAATCAAAGCTGAGCAAGGTGTCAGCCGGGTAATATGTTTTTCACCGGACCACAGTAAAACTTTACCTTTATTAAATGATGACGAAATCCTCGCCCTAGCTAAAACCTGGATGCGAGAGGCCGCTGATCTTGGTCAAACTTATGCGTCTGTGCAGATATTTGAGAATAAAGGTTCGGTGATGGGCTGTTCGAATCCACATCCCCACGGTCAAATTTGGGCGCAAACACAACTACCTACGCTGGTCCAAAAAGAAAATGATCGCCAGCATGAGTTTTATGCTGAACATGCCCGGAATTTACTGATGGATTATGCGCAGAAAGAACTTGAGTTGCGTGAACGTGTGGTTGTCGATAATGAAGATTGGCTAGTGGTTGTGCCTTTTTGGGCTGCTTGGCCTTTTGAAACTCTCCTTCTTCCCAAGAAGCATCGTGCACGAATTACGGAATTAAGTGAAGGTGAACAGCTAAGCCTTGGATCGATTCTGCGCGATATCACTACCCGCTACGATAATCTCTTCGAGTGCTCATTTCCTTACTCAATGGGATGGCATGGAGCACCTTTTAATGATGACAGCACCTCGGCCTGGCAATTGCACGCGCATTTTTATCCGCCCCTGTTGCGATCAGCCAGCGTGCGCAAATTTATGGTGGGTTATGAAATGATGGCCGAACCTCAACGGGATTTGTCACCCGAACAGGCCGCTGAAAAACTACGTCAACAAAGCTCAATTCATTTTCGTTCGAGGTAACTACGAGTGAGTGCAGTTAACCAAGCATGGCTCGTTGAGCTTTTTAAAAGTTATTTCGATCAACCTACAACCAATGTGGTTCAGGCGCCAGGTCGAGTGAACTTGATCGGCGAGCACACCGACTACAATGGTGGCTTCGTTTTGCCCGCCGCCATTAATTACACAACTGGCATAGCCACATCCGCCAGGAACGACCGAAAGCTGCACGTTATTGCCGAAAATTTTAGTGCACAAAAAGTTGTGGTGGATCTGGACGTCCCTATGCAGCATGACCGGGAAGCGCCCTGGTCAAATTATCTGCGCGGCGTAGTGCAGGAACTGCAAAAGAGAGGTTATCGTCTCGCAGGTGGAAATTTATTGATCTCCGGCAATGTGCCAGCAGGCGCGGGATTAAGTAGTTCAGCGTCGCTTGAGGTTGCATTGGTCCGTGCGCTCACTGCCCTGGGCGGTGAAGCCATCGACCCCACGACTGCAGCTTTGGTGGGGCAGGCGGCGGAAAATAATTTTGTAGGTTGTAATTGCGGGATCATGGATCAGCTTATTTCTGCGCTCGGTCAAGAAAACAGCGCGTTGCTAATTGATTGCCAGGATTTAACGACGCGCACAATTCCTATCCCGGCAGACTGGGACATTCTTATAGTCCATAGTGGTGTGAAACGTGGATTAGTAGAAAGTGAATACAACCAACGTCGTGCTCAGTGTGAAACAGCGGCTAAATTCTTCGGACAGCAGACTCTTCGCGGTGTAAGTTTGGAGCAACTTTTGTCTGCGGAAGGTGTACTGGACGCCCTGAGCTTCAGTCGCGCCCGCCATGTGTTAACTGAAAATGTGCGCACACTACAAGCTGCTGAGGCGCTGAGCTCTGGGGATATGCCAACGCTGGTTCGTGTTATGGCGGAGTCTCATGTGTCTATGCGCGATGACTTTAATATCACAACACCGCAGATTGATCGACTTGTGAGTATTTTGCAAAAGGCAGGGGCAAGTGAGGCCGGAGCACGAATGACAGGCGGCGGGTTTGGTGGATGTGTTGTGGCAATAGCTCCGTCTGCAGTTATTCCCAGACTGATAGCTGCTGTTGAACAAGATTACCAGGCGGATACAGGTTGCGTGCCCCGTTTGATTCCCGCTAAAGCGAGCAAAGGGGCTTTTGCCAGCGAGTAGATTCCGCTATCTCTACCATCAAGTTGGAGATTATTGAAATCTACTTAAGGGGGATGTACACATAATGCTTATGGGTAAGCGATTTCGATAACTCCTTTTTTATGGCTTCGGTTAGAGCGACCCTGTTCTAACTTTTAACCTTCCCGCTTAATGCGTAGACTTGTTTTCCAGTTCACCCAGATAAGCGAGGTAATCTTCTGCAAGGGTGCGTTCTACATGCCTACGCTCACTGGATTTGCGCCTTTTGCGGTGGTAAATGTCTATCGGCATATTCTTGCATGGATCCAGGTCCAGCCTTCTATCTTCGCCCCTGCGTCTATCTACAAAAATTTTATGTAAGCTCATAACAGTCTCTAGTTAAAACCTAGTGCTCAAACGTCAGAGCACATGTGAATAGCAAATTCTTGTTATTATGCCGAGATTAACTTTATGCCTGTGACCAGCAGGCCAGCACATTGCAAACCTGATCTACCGGAATGGACAGCTTCGGACCTATTTAGTGCCGAATAACCGGGGTCAAGTTTTTTCAGTCTAGCGTTGATCCAGCAAATTGCCGCAGTTTTTTTTCGCCTTAATGGCGAAATTTTTATAACGTGTATCGCAGGTCCAATTATGAAAGCAACGGAAAATATGAAAGAAGTGGAAAACCGCATCCAAAGTAAACTTTCCCATTACTTCAACCCGAGTCATTTGGATATTACTAACGAAAGTCACATGCACTCTGTGCCCCAGGGCTCAGAGAGTCACTTTAAAGTGGTTTTAGTGACTAATTCTTTTGCTGATAAACGTCAGGTCCAGCGGCACCAAGCGGTTTATGCCTGCCTGGCAGACGAACTGAAAAACGGTGTCCATGCCCTTGCGCTTCACACTTTCAGCCCAGATGAGTGGCGGGAAAAAGGTGTCGTACCTGCATCGCCCCAGTGCCTCGGTGGCTCTAAACACGATCATTCTTGATATAGATCATCAGTTGCTACTGGCTGTTCAAAATTCAAGCATTTATAATGCGCGCCCTCAGTTCGATATACCCTGTATCCGCTAGTGTAAAAAGTCCTGCTTTTAGTGAGTTGAAATGAACGATATAAACCAAATAGTTGTTGCTGCATTGTATAAATTTGTTTCCCTGCCCGATTATCAGGAGTTTGCGCCGCGTTTAAAAGAACGCTGTGACGAGCTGGAGTTGAAAGGTACCTTGTTGTTGGCGGAGGAGGGGATTAACGGCACAATTTCAGGTACTCGAAGTGCTATTAATAGTTTGCTGGATTTTTTAAAAGAAGATGAGCGATTCGCTGATCTGGTTCATAAAGAATCTTTTTTTGAGGGCAAACCTTTTTATCGCATGAAGGTAAAACTAAAAAAAGAAATTGTTACCATGGGCGTTCAGGGCATTGATCCGAAAAAAATTGTGGGAACTTACGTTAAGCCGCAAGACTGGAATGCGTTGATCAGTGACCCGGAAGTGACCGTTGTAGACACTCGTAACTCTTACGAATACGACATAGGCACCTTCGAGGGCGCTATAGATCCCAAGACAGAAACCTTCCGTGAATTTCCCGAATACGTTGCTAAAAATCTTGACCCGGCCAAACATAAAAAAGTTGCGATGTTTTGCACCGGTGGTATTCGGTGTGAAAAATCCACCGCCTATATGAAAGAATTGGGATTCGAAGAGGTTTATCACTTAGAGGGCGGAATTTTAAAATATTTGGAAGAAGTTCCCGAAGAGCAAACTATGTGGAAGGGCGAATGTTTTGTTTTTGATAATCGTGTTGCGGTTAATCATAGTTTAAAGAAAGGAATTTATGATCAATGCCACGGTTGCCGTCATCCCATCACTGAGGAAGATAAGCTCTCCGATCAATATATGCCCGGCGTAAGTTGCCCACGTTGTTATGACAAGTTAACTGACGAACAAAAAATGCGTTTCGCAGAACGCCAAAAGCAAATTCAATTGGCGAAAAGCCGCGATGAGGTGCATATTGGCGCTTTACCGCCGGAGCGCCAACTGCGCAGACAAGCCAAAATTGAACACCGCGATCAACAACGACGTCTTTCGCGATCCTGATTAAACAGGTGTTCTTCCTCGCGTGGAATGCCAATCTCTACAAATGAAACACCGCAACACAACTGCAAATAGGTATTTTATGGATTTTGATGCATGGGTAGCCGATCTGGCTGCCGGTACCGCTACTCACGAATCGGGTTTCGTATTGCAAGTAGAAGGCAATCCTCGTGATCCTTCAGCAATAAATCCCGCCAATTTTCCCGCTAATTTATCCTTCGTTGACCAGGCGCGATTAATGCGTTGTGGTCTGGAATTTTTAGCAAAGGCCTCTGCAAACAGTTCAACATCTTATGCTGGCGCAAGCGGTGTAACTGATATTGAAGCGCTTAAAAGCGAGGCGACTAAAGAGCGTGAAGCTTTGGCAAAACAATTTGCTGAGCGTGCGGACAAGCCGGAAAGATCGGTGTTGTCGCTTAAAAAAAATAAATAAATTTCATGTCTGCGGAACAGCAAAAGCTTCGCGAGTTGAGTTATTTACTCGGCCAAAAATTACTTGCCCGTGGTTGGCGAGTAGCGACTGCTGAATCTTGTACGGGTGGCGGAATTGCCGCCTCCATAACTGCGATTGAAAATAGCTCTTCCTGGTTTGAATATGGCATCGTCAGCTACGCCAATAGCGCTAAAGAAAAATTACTTCACGTAAAAAATGAAAGCCTTGCGCAAGATGGTGCGGTGAGCCGCGTCGTGGTTGAGCAAATGGTAAAAGGTGTATTGGAATTATCGGGTGCGGATGTCGCTGTTGCAGTAAGCGGTATTGCTGGTCCTACCGGGGGAACTTCTGAAAAACCTGTAGGCACCGTCTGGTTTGCGTGGGGCTTGGCATCTGGCGCAATAAACTCTGCATTTTGTTATTTTTCTGGCGATAGAATTTCAATACAGCAGCAATCTGTAAGCCATGCGCTGGTCGGATTACTAAAACTGCTTTAAGTTTCTTCTCTCCATACTTCTGCTAGACTTTTTATATACGTAATTTTTTGCCTAAACTTTTTCTTTGATCTTTTTCCCAACATAAGGAATATCCATGCTGTCATTTACTGAATATTCGCAATTTTTTGTAGGGCTTTTGGCAATTGTTGATCCACTAGGTGCTATACCTGTTTTTCTTATTTTAACGGCGCGCCAATCTCCAAAGGTTAAACGTGCGACCATTCGCTTAACTGTTTTATCGGTGTTTAGTGTTTTGCTCGTGTCGATGATACTTGGTGAAATTATTTTGAATGTATTGGGTATCAGCATTAACGCATTTCGTTGTGCAGGTGGATTGGTTTTATTGTTGATGTCTTTGAGCATGTTGCAATCACATTTAATGAAACCTAATGAGGTCAATGAGTTGGAAGCAGACGAAACCGTAGCGCTTGTGCCTCTAACTATTCCTTTACTTGCAGGTCCTGGCGCTATTAGTACTGTGATTGTTTACGCGCACCAATCTCATGAGTGGACACACTGGGTATTAATTTTTGCAGCGATTGCGAGTGTTTGTTTTTGTTTATGGTTAACCTTGGTTGCAATGCCTTGGTTGTCAAAACATATCACTGCAAAATCAATTGCTATGTCTACTCGTATAATGGGGTTGTTACTAGCCTCTATCGCAATTGAATTTATTGCTGGCGGGTTAAAAGGTTTATTTCCATCGCTTGCACTATGACAGCTACAAGCTAAAAATATCCTTAAAACGTAATGTATGACGACGTGAAACTTCGATGAATTCACCCGTTGTTAAGCTTAATCTGTAGCCACCATTTATCCAGGGTTCTACTGCGGCCACGTAATTGATATTAACAATTTGCTGGCGATTAACACGAAAAAATAATGGTTCGGGAATGCGGTCCTCTATTTTGCTTAAGGAGCGGTAAATCAATGTTTTATTGTCACTCCAGAAGACGTTAGTGTGATTGCCGTAGCTATCAAAATAACGAATATCTTTTAATGCTACCCAATGACAGGTTTCTCCATCGCGTAAAAGCACACGGCTTTCAGCATCAAAATTATTAAGAGGCTTTTCGGGATTATCATCCAACAATAATTTATCAATAGCTTTTTTTAACCGTTCGGGTGAGACAGGTTTTAATAAATAATCAACGGTGTCAAATTCAAATGATCGAATTGCCTCGTCTGCATGAGCGGTAATAAAAATAACTTTAGGCTCGTAATTGAGCTCCTCTAACAATTCAAAGCCATTTTTCCCTGGCATGTTGATATCTAAAAACAATAGCTCGGGTTGTTCTTTAAGAATAAGTGGGAGGGCATCTTTGGGATTTTCCGCCTCACCAACTATTTGAATAATATCGTGAGCTTTCAACAATTCTTTCAGTTCCACGCGTGCCAGTCGAGAGTCTTCAACAATTATAGCTTTCATAGTTTGTTCTCTTTATTTTCATGGTATTCAAGCGGTAGTCTTAATTCTGCAAGAACCATTTCTTGATTTTCGGTGAGTATAAATTGCGCTTTGTCTGTATAAAGAAGTGCAATACGCTCCTTAATATTTTCGATACCTATACCGAAACCTGGCGCAGTGGATTTATGAGATAGTTTCCCATGGTTACTAACACGACAGATCAATGTTTGATTTTCAGTATCTATATTTACATTCAGATCTCCGCCACCAGGTAGTTGGCTAATGCCATGTTTAATTGCGTTTTCAACAAGTATTTGCAACATCATGGGTGGAATTAGCGCAGCTTCGACATCTTCACTTAAAGTCTCTTTATAATTTAATCGATGTTCAAGTTGAAGCTTTGAAAGGGCTATGTAATTTCTTACCAACAGTATTTCTTCCATGATCGGTATTTTTTCATGATCGGTTTTGGCGATGGGGCTGCGTAACATGTCCGAAAGAATTAAAACTGCAGCACGCGCTTTTTCGCTATCTTCGCGAATAAGTGAACGAATATTATTTAACACATTAAAAATAAAATGCGGGTCTATTTTTCCAGCCAAGCTATCTAGCTGGATTTTTTTCATGTTGTTTTCCAGTTGCAATTGTTTCAGCGCATTCAATAATTTATTGCGCTGAGAGATTGACGCGTCATAAATTAGCGACCAAACAATAAAACACAGGCTAAACCAGGTCAGTGATTTATAAAAATAATAGTTATCATTAAAAATATGTTGAATGTGCAGGAGCGACTGTTCACCCAATACTCCATAGATGTAAATATAAGTTGCCATAGTTAAGGCAAAAGATTGCAAAATTCCGAA
>CBHTVU010000095.1:0-14138 GCA_966096785.1 uncultured Gammaproteobacteria bacterium
TAATTTCTTGTAATCGTTCAATGTGACAGGCGCGCAAGTCAAAATATCCTGCGCCTGAAAAAATTGATCGCGATAATTAATTTTTTCATTGCGGCGAGTAAGAACATCTTCGATAGGAAATTGAGCGCAATAACCTAGCTCGGTGAGGGCATAGCAAAGCTGATCCAGAATAGTGACTCCAGGATCACTATCGTTATAATTACTCCACTCGTGGCCTGTGATACCTTGAAGATAGCTAATACCCTGCTGTTTTAACACGTTGAAATTAAGCGCATTTGGTAGCGAATCATCAACAATAAAATATTGTTCAGTATTCAATGGGCACCTCCACTATCTTGGATAGTGACGACGGCTCTTTTTGCTGACTTGAGGTACCGCATAAATTAATGTGAATACTATGCTGCAATGCAGATACAAAAATAGTTTTCTCTACCGGAGCTACAACATCATCTTGGCAAAGAACCATAGATTGTTCATCAATAGCGCTTTCCGTGCCCTTAGCAGGAGACACAAAAATATTAAGTGTTGCTAAATCTACCACGCCCTCATAACGCGTTAAAAAATGTATAAGTGCAGCGCGGCTAATACCTTGCTGTATATTTATTTGAGGTAGATCGCTAAGTATCCAGGGTGATAAATATATTTTTAATTCCTGGTTAATTTGTCGACTTAATGCATTTGCATTCGCCAGTGTTTTGACATTTAGAGCAACATCTATAGTGACAAGTTGGTGGTACAGATTAAATACATTGACTTTCGCCATGGCTGAAATTCGCGCATTAATGTATTTAATAATATTCGTTTTATCACACGCATTTATTTGCGGACGGAAAGCATTAGGTAGCTGAGAATTCGCATATCCATTCACGACACCAAGTTGAATCAGACCATTGGTTTTTTCAGAAGCAACTCGATTTGATGCGGGTGTTAGCGTTTTTACATAAAAAAGATGGGGGCAAGCCGTTTTAGCCATAGCATCATAATTACTAACAGAACTAATTCTATCCTTATGATTAATACGACCACTTACTCGCCAATAATAACTATTTTTATCTTCAGCAGCTGCGCCGCCAGTTGAACCAAAGGGTTGAATAATATTCGAAATATTTACCATCTTTTCTTTGGTAGTGCTGATACTTAAAGCATCAATCGAGGGTGATTGCCCCAAAGGCAATGACGTCAAAGTGGTGCGACCTAATTTAATTGCCTGAGTGTTGATGTAACTGAATTTAATGGCGAGATTAGCTTTTTGTGCAACTATGGCCAGCCAAAAATCATTTCCCTGCATGACCGGTGACGGTAAATAGGTTAAGTTTTCCTCTCTGGATTCTTCTGTATTTAACTCAGGAATTTCAAATACCATGATGCCCGAGCAATTTAAATTATTAGTATCATTTTCCAGCACTTTCAAGGGCGTCCACCCACTCGCACTCCAATAGTAGTAACCCACACTCTCGGCGGTTAATTCATCGAGATTGTTATCCTGACTTAACTCCATCCATATACTTAATGTGCAAGGTGCGAGCAGATTCTCTATGGCTAGATATAAAACACCCTGACCACTGACGCCGGGAAAAAGTCTTATCTGTTCGGCGGGCGCTAATACAACTGGTGTTAAATTAAGCAATCCCAATTGTTTAGTGGAGGATAAAGAATCGAATGCGAGATAAGGTTGAAATGAACCGTAGTGGTAAAGCTGGAATGGATAATTATGTTGGTCGCTATTGTTAACTGTGGATTTAATTGCCATCGCTACTTCAGTTTTTACTTTAGCAGTATAGTTAACCAATAGGCCCGATTGCTTTGGGCTGTAGGGTAAATCAGGCATGGGTTGAATATCAGATTTTTCTTCCTCGGCTGGCACCGCGGATATTTGAACTTCACCTTTTTTTGCAGCATCAGAATCTTTTTCGTTGTCATGCTTTAATATTTTTTTAATAAATTCGACTATATTATTGATTACATTTTTAATGGGATCTTCAATTCCTGCAATAATTTTACTTACTGCCGCTATTATTTTTTCTATGGTCTTTTCGAAGGATCCTGAATCATCCGGCTTTGCTTTTTGCATCAGTAACTGTGCGTTTATCATACTGACGTTCGCCACAACTTTCGGGTAGAGGTTGTAACCAAACGCATGATTTGGAGCCGTTAACTCCAAACACACATAACCATCGCCCGCCTGACCGGGTAGTGGCAATGGTACCGATATTAAATCGGGACTAGGGACATAGGGAGTAGTTTGATCAAAGCTAAATGTAAATATACTGCCTGGATTATTAGATGTGGTTTTATCCGCTGGCTGCTGAAATAAAGCAATGCTCACTGGTGATTTTCCAGCAGAACTTAATGGTAATTCTTTCCAGGTTTTTTGTGTAAGCAACGTCCATTGCCCTTCAAATGCAGTATTTGAAAAGGCTATAGATTTATTTTGTGGGTCAAGAAAATTATTGTATTGCGCATAGTAGCCACTAAAATCTTGTGGCAAATTTTCCCACGCCAGTGTGATAGTTAAATCTGTTAAAGGTTTAGCAAAAATTTCACTACTGCCAATATAAAAGCAACTTCCCACAGTGGGAATAGGCCCAAAGATAAGGGATGGCCCGCTAGCAGGTAAAGGTGAAATATCATTAGCTAAATTTAACTTACTAAAATTTTTTATATCAGTTTCTATACTCACTGACAATAAAATTGGCGGGTTGTATAGATCTATGGATTTTCCCAGAATGACCTTGAGTAATGGCCACTGACTGGTATAGCCGTCAACTTTATCAATAAATGGCACTATTGCGGGCGCTGATTCCAATAAAGTTAATTTAATATTTATGATATTGGTCGATTCAGCCTGAGTATCAGTATTAGTTTCAACATCGGCAGGGCTTGTAACAAGTTTAGTAACTGAAAACCAACTTTTCCCAGTACTTAGATAAAATTGGCTATCGTTAAAAAAATTATGGGGTAATGCATTATGAAATTCCAATACCAATGTAATAGTACGTTCCCCGCTCTGTAAAAAGAACATGGGGGATGCTATTGAAAATCCCTGCTGGACTAGCACTCCTTGATTGTTACCGAAACCATCCCAACTCATTATTTCCTGCTGCTGATTGCGAACAACTTGATCAACATTTGCATTAGTCGATAGATATAAACCCGCTTTATCTACTAATGGATCGGTTATTGACGGATTAGTTGTAGACGGAGGCTTTTGCGGTGGTGAGTAAGGTGATGAGTAAAATAAGCTAAAAGCCGATCGAATTGCTGCACGATTAATGACGGTATCAACAAGACTTGCAAAAATAATATCGCTTTTGTCGGGATATTTTCCGGCGATAAATTCTGTTCCAGCAGGTATGTTGAGCGAATCAATATTATCCGCCAGCTGTATACATACACTGGCTTGATCGGGTTGTTGAGAGCGAGGGGCTTGTTGCAATACATCCTTATAATAAAAATCCAGATGCTTGCCCGTGAATTGGTTCAGTAATTCATTTTGATTTTCCATCAATTGACTGAAGGTGATCAACAAAGCTGTGTCCGGATAATCACAAGGTTGATTTTCCATTTGATAGAAACTTTGCTTTGCAGCGTCAATTACCTGGAGGAAAAAGCTGAAAACCTGATGATAAATAGCGTATAGCTGTTCACTTAGTTCTTCAATTGAAGCTACCTGACATTCACTTTCTGCATCATTATTATTTTGTTGATGCGAATTTATCTCCACTCTATAGTTTTCCTGCCCTGCCTTTCTTTCTTGCCAGATACTGTTAAAACTCTGATAAATACTAAATTCGGGTGAAATAACTTCAGCCTTGGCGCTGGCAGCGTAACTCTGCTGCAGGGCTATCATCAGCCAAAGCTGACTCGCTATATTTTCACGAATCTTCTTAATTACAAACTCGCTTAAATCATACTTTTTGCAATCCATTTGCATAAAGTTGACCCAGTCATTTATTACGCAAAATAATTCTTGCAATAATAAAAATAGCTGGCTGATGGCTATCAGGGAGGCGTTTGTTGTTATAGCTTCTGGTTGCGGCTTATTGGCTTCCTTAGCATGAATGGCAGTATTTGAATTTTTTATTTGTTGCTGCAACCCGGAAAATTTTCGGTGGTAATTCGTATAATCAGTTTTGCTGATAACGGCCAGGAGTATCAATGGGTCTTTAACGAAAAACGGTTTCCAATTTCCATCCAGTTGATTCTTTTGATTATAAAACATAATCAATTCAGCAAAGCGTGCAGCAAATGCCAAGCGATCGCGATTATCGCGGCCATCTACCTTGATATTATCAGGGTTGAGGGCGCGCATTAATTGTGCTGCGCTATTATTTGCCACAACGGATTGCATCATACTTGCGCAGTGACCTGTAAATTAGTGCCTTCCAGTAAGGAAAATGGAAACACGTGATTGTGGCGCGTATTTGTTTTCTTAATCGTGTAATAAATAGTTACTGAAACTGTTGCTGCACCGTCCGTTATAAAAGCAACTTGAACATCATTGACACTAATACGTGGTTCATCATTCAATAAAGTTGTTTTAACGGACTGAATAATTTCTTCTTGCAAACTGGCATCAATTTTACGAAACAAAAAATTTAGTAAATCACTGCCAAAATCCGGCAACAAACTCCTGCTTCCTCTAGGTGTTTGCAACACCAAATTGATCGATTGGTTAATATTATTTTCTTCTGAATTAAGACTGAGCCGATAATTTGCTTGCTCAAAAGAAGGCGGAAATGACCAACCCGTACCCAAAAATGTTTTTTTATTCATGTGTACTTACCCTCCAATTATCACCGTAAAATCACCCAGTAAAATACTTCCACCGTGAGCTGTGGTATCGCCGATACGCGCAGCAGGTTGACCACTAATCATCACCGTCGCCGAGCCTTTTACAATGCTGTCCGGTGGGCCAACACAGACAAGTGTGTCGCCCATTTTTGCTGCAGGTAAATTTCCAATTAGCACTGTGGGAGCTCCAGGCCCCACAATAGGGCCGCCCACATGTGGCACAGGTGGAACACCCGGGGTTACCATCGGGCACGAATGAAAATCTGTTAAGCGCGCAGCTGGTGGCATTTAGTTCTCACATTAATATGTGTATTAATTAATCATGACCATGGCTGCCTTTAAGGTCAGCTCAACGCCACCCTGTACTGCAGCAGTGGTATTTCCTTTCGCCGTAAATTGCATATCCGCTGCTTCATTAATATTTATTCCCTTAGTGCTAACATCACCACCGGATGATTGAATATTGACTCCGGTATTGCCTTTAATCGTGACATTCTGATCCGCTTCAATTGAAATATTTTTTGGGCTTTTTATCGTTATTCCAGACGATGACATAACAATTGAATTAGAATTTTGGTCTTTTATTTCAATTTGCTGGGCTTTATCGTCGAGTACTAACGTATTTTTACTCGGTGTAACCACTGTAAGAATTTTATTTTCATCGTCGAATAAAATACGTAATTCACTCTTGCTCACAATACCTTTCATGCTGTTTTTTTGGTTAGGCTGGAATGTCGACCATGGCTTATTCTTTTGACTGTAGACACTGCCGAGAATAATGGGATAGCGGGGGTCTTGATTTAAAAATCCCAGAATAACTTCGTCCCCTACTTCCGGTAAAAAAAAGACACCTTGACCATTCGTTGAATAAAAATTCGATAACCTTGCCCATAATCCTGCGCCCTTGTCATTAAACAGTGGTACCTCCACTAAAATGCGATACTCAGAGTCAGGGTCAGCATCAATTTTTTTAACTGTGCCATTAAATAAACCGGAAATACCTGGTAATAATCCGGCGGTAGCGGGGGCTTGTACTTCATTTTCCTGTACAAACCAAATTGCTGATAAACCGATTTTAATTTCAGTGATCCAATTACCTTCTGAAATATCGTGTTCTACTGATGAAACAAAATGATCGCCGTCAAAGCGAGTACCTAATCCGGCAAGCGTTACATAATTGCCTGGCATCACTAAAGAAGAGCCTTGAAAACGAGCGTCACCTACAATTTTTGCAAGTTCGCTTTTTAGCATTTGCGCTTTAGCCCAAGTGGTCAATGCATCATTACTTTCGGCAACAGTCGTTTGCAATTCGTAGTCAGCCAAGCCGATGACCTCAGCTAATTTTTTGCTACTTAAATTGCCAGGTCCTGCTAAATTATTAGATGCCTGAGCAGTAATTAACGCCTGGGTTTGATAATCCCAGGCTGATGCTTTTACCTGTGCCAACTGAGTAATGGAATTCAATTCAGCTGAAAAACTATAAAGATTTCCGCCATAACTCAGTGTAAGTACAGATGTTGTATTTTCAGTTGGATTAAATACAGATACCTTGCCATTAAGTGTGCTGACGACCATGCTATTTATTTCGGCGCGCGCTAGCATAAAATCCCAATCAGTTACATAGTATTGCACCAACTCCGGCAGTTCAGTGCTAGTAGCTGAAACGCTGGACTCCAGACCAGCCGCATTAATTAAGGTAGAGATTAGGTCGCTGTCTTTGGTTTTGCTGGACGCGGAACTCTTGCGCCCCACAGTCATTTTTATAGCCTTGTCCTTACATTCAATTTCTAATAAAGGACCCGTGGCATTTTCAACTTTAAGTGATTGCTTGGTCACTATTCCGCTAAAAATAATTTGGTTGTTACTGTTGTAGCCCGCTTTAATCGTGACTTCATTACCAGGTACAAAAGTCGCAGATGCACTGATGGCAAAATTTTCAGTCGAAGGGCTTCCATCTAACAAAGTAATAGTGGCTGTTGATATGCGATTAATGGTTTGTTCAACCTTGATCAAATGAACCTGATAAGTATCCGGTATTGGTGATCCGTTGATTAGCACACTACAGGTAACTACACTGCCAATAGATTGACCCATTAGGCAACCTCCCCGACTGATGCGCTCGTTAAAGGCGGAACTATGAGCTGTGTTCCTGCATGCAAATGGCGAAATTTATTTAATTTATTTACTTGTGCAATTTGCACATAATAATCAGGAGAGCGATAAACTTTATGGGAGATTTGGGGCAAGTTGTCACCCTCAACTACATCCACCAAATGAGTGATGTCAGGTGAGTTTTTATCATCTTGTTTGGCAAGCGTTGCCAAATCTATATAGGAGCGAAACTCCAGCGAAATTTTTGCGCGTAAGGGCGTGCCGTCCGGGCGAAAATAAGTAAACGTAGTGTCATAACTTGTGAGTACACATTTAAATGCGAGCGACTTTCCCCAATAAATAATAACGAAGTTAGGGCGATGGATATTCCCATTATACTCATACACCACACTGGAAAATTTCGCAATTTCTGAAGGTAAATCTACTCTTGTACTATCGACCACACCGGTACAATCAATGACTAATTCAAAACTCAATCTTTCGCTGGCGGTTTTATTATATTTTTGTGAAGGCGCACTACTATCGATGGCTTGTTCTTCATTGTATTGAATACTACGACCCCATTTTAATGACTCTGGATTTAACATAGTCACGTATTCCCCGCCAGGAACCTTGGTGTTAAATTTTTCGTCACTGTAGGCAACGAGAGTCATTTTTTTAAAGCCGCTCATAAAATTACCAACACATTAATTAACGATTAAAATTATTTTTGTGATTTTTATCCTTAAGCATTTTCATGCATTCATTCATTATTTGTTGCTTTAATACAGCTAGGCTTTGTGTGCTTAATTGGGTTGCGTCCTGCTCTTTGGCGGTAGAGATAATATTGGTTTTAATGACTAACTCGCGAATCTCTACTGGCATACTTATTTATCCCCTCTAATTATTTTTACTGATTCACTAATCATCAAATAAAGAAGCCACA
This sequence comes from uncultured Gammaproteobacteria bacterium, assembly GCA_966096785.1. GTDB lineage: Bacteria > Pseudomonadota > Gammaproteobacteria > Pseudomonadales > Cellvibrionaceae > Cellvibrio. The sequence continues at coordinate 7,832 of CBHTVU010000095.1, forward strand.
CCTGAGTATTGATTGTTACGGCTATCTTCAACCTGGAAGTATTGATAAGCGAATTCAATGGTTTCTATCAAAATGGTGCTTTCCTGCGATTTCAAGTCAGCCATAACCCATTTAATGGGGTAGGCTTTTTCAAAACTCCAACTCATGGTGGTTTGCGCCTGTTCATTGAGCAAATTAATCATGATATTTTTTGTGACAATAGGTCTCGCAAGTCCTGTATCAAGAGTATCCTGGCACCATTCAATCAAAGGCGAATCAGCAAGTGCAATGCCGCGCTTTAACACCAGATTCGAATAAGTCGTGATAGTGGGGAGCCTATATTTAAAACGATTTTCCCCACCACTCACGACCTCTTCAATACCCAACTCTTTGCTTAATCCTGAAACTTCCTGAAATGCGGCATCGCTACTGCTATTGCCAGAAATTTTCACATTAAAATAGAAACTGGTCTGAAGATCATTTGCCATAACGTAAACAATTAACCATTGGTAACAATTAATTGTTCATGGGCAATTTCCAAGGTATCAACTGCCACTTCGTTACTATCTGATTTCAAATCAGTGCCTGTAATTTTTGTAGGCCAGGCATTATTTAGTTGCCACTGCATGGTTACCTTGCCTGCTTCATCCAACAATTTAATCAATACTGTACGTCGCTTAATGACGTTCATTTTGATCTCGTCCATCCATTTCCAAAAATTGTTGTCATTGACAAAAATTCCACGCTTCATAGTGATATTGCCGTACTTCGCAATACCAGGCATTTTTATCGTAGAAAATAAAGCGCTATTACTATGGCGATATTCAATAATTTGAACTTCTTTATCCATTCCCGAAACTTCCTGGAACGCAACGCCTTTTAATTCTGTACCCAAGTCAACTTCGAATCGAAATTTGGGCATTGGCCATGTTGCGCCTTCTTTGCTGCCGTCATCTGCCATGACAATTCCTCATTAAATAAATTTGATAGTGGTTTAATAATTACTAACTTGCATTGCGCAAAGTTGATAGTTATTGGTAGGTATCACAAAAAAATTCTGCAAAATTATTTTTAACCCGATTTAGCTTGTTGCTGCTCAAAGGTAATCACAATAAATTCTGCTGGCCTTACCACAGCTACTTTGACGGATACACGCATAAAACCATTTAACAAATCATCTGCTGTCATGGTAGTTCCCAGGCCTACGTCCACCTGAAATGCATCAGCGGCTGCCGCACCTTGTAACCCACCCTCCTTCCAAACATCCATCAAAAAGCTGCTAATCATGCTTTTTACTGCGCCCCAGGTATTAGCATCATTAGGTTCGAACACATAAGCGCGTGCCGCTAACTTCACAGATTCTTCCAGATACGTCATGGTTCTGCGCACAGAAACATAACGCCAATCCTGGCTATTTCCATCAAGTGTTCTTGCACCCCAAATTAAAATTCCCTGTCCATTAAAAAAGCGGATGGCATTTATCGATTTGCCAGACACGGCGTCAATATTCAACGATTCCTGTTGAGTATCTGATAAACGAATGGGTAATCTAGCCGCACCGACGATGCCGGTATTTGCTGGCGCATTCCACACACCGCGCATATTATCGTTAACCGTATAAACACCCGCTATTGCGCCACTAGGCGGCAAAATATTTGCATTATTTAATACGTTATTAACAATTTGACTGTAGGTTTGGCTGGATGCGATTAAAGCTGCTTGCAGTTGACTATTGGACATTGGATTCGCTGGCGGTGATTGAATCATTCCCAGAATTTTTGCCGCAACAGGATTAGGTGCGCTTGGAGGATTTAACAAAGGTTCGAGCTGTTTTGTATCACCACCAAATAAATTGGTGAAATCAATATCGGCTGACTGCATGATGGTAGTGCCGATAAAGGGGTAATAGCTCACGCCATAATTCAAACCGGTATTACCTGTATTATTTCGGAATGTCTGAATATCATTGGTGTATAAAATAGGATCGGGATAAGTACCACCAATAACATCAAATATACATACCGCCGTTTGCATACTTTGTGCTTGCAATAACATGCTTTGCATCAAAGTACCGTTGTCCGCAACCGACAATAAAGTTGCTTCCGGGCAAATATACATTGTTGGCTCCGGCTCATTTTTCAAAAGCGCCAAACCATTTTGCAAATCAGATAATTTTACATTGGGATTGATGACTTGTGCGGCAGGATCAGACAATGCTTTTTTGCTGGCAGGCCCATAACCGCCTACTGAAACTATATAAGCAGCGCCGCCACCGTTTTGATAAAACAGACGCACACTGTTATACAAATAATAAATACTATTTGGGTCCGGCAGAATTGAGTAATAAGTTCCACCCAAGGTCATGTAGTCCCCTCTGGTTGGCATTTCCTTTTGCGCAACCAAATAATATTCAGGGTTGTATTGCTTGCTGGGATCCGCCGGAGGTGCAGGGTTATCCTGCATGAAAAATGCCTGGAATTCTGCAAATGAATTTATTTTTTGCGGTTTATTGAGATAGGACTTTCCCTGATATTCTGCTTTTGGTGTATAGCCAATAAATGCCGGAACGGCCGTAGCTACAGGCACCACAGAATTAGGAAAAGCGTTAACTTCATTGATATAAACGCCGGGAGTTGAATAAGTTGCCATAATTTTATATCGCCCTGATTTCCTGATTTAGTAATGTTAATTAGACCTTATTTATACACTTTCAAAAGCTAACGACTTTTAAACAACCACGTAAAATTACTTATGTTACAAATACACATGCATTGCAAAAAAAGCGTGTTGACTACCATCCACCTTCTTTATATTCATTTGATCATCTTTCGGTGTCGGTAATCCTTTAATTAAGCAATGTTCAACTACGCGACTATCTGCTTGCATTAAAGGTGTTAGTCGATCAACCAAATTAAATCGCTCTCCTGGATTATTTTTCATCGCAAACAATTGATCACCGGAGTTAAAACACAATGCAGACTCTCCGTTTGATAAAACCATTTCTTCTGGCCCGATAAATTTAGTATTTTTCTGGTCCGTGATAACGGGATTTTTTAATTTTATCTGGCTGCGATTGATAACGTAGTAAATCCATTGAGCTTTGCGTGCAGAAAATGACACGCAATAATGAATATTCTCAGTGGTTGAAACCGTCAATAAATCTTCCGGATAAATTTTTACTACGCCTATAACATTATCTTTAAATATACTTCGCGGTGATAATCTCAGAGACATTGTCAATGACACGTCTTCGGAATTTTTTTGCAAAATATCTTTTGAACTAAGCTCTAGTTGACCAACCCAACCCAATGGCACATCCGTAATGGCAAAAAAATCGTCTGCACGATAGACCAAATAAAATATAAATGGCTGATCACCTAACATCGCGTATAAATATTGAACCGTTTTGACCACATCTAAACCAGCATCTACGTATAACGAAAATGTTCCATCGACCATTTTTGTGGTTAACCTGAAACGATTAACCATTTCTTGTGTATTTTTATCCGTTTGCAATTGACAACCGTCAAGTACATTAGAAGTAAAGTAACTGTGCAAAAACGTGATGCTAAATAATTGATTCATCGACCTACCGCCACACCCTGAATTTCTGGCGAAAACCCATTGACTTGGTCTGATTGCACACACACATGCCTTATTTTGTAGATTATTGAAGGCTGATACTTTGCTCCTAGCGCACTCCATAAATTATGGGTTTTTGCATAAGGCGAATTTTCTATTTCGAAGTTAAGCGAACTAATTCCCGCAGGCAGCCCCGGACTATTTTTACGATTAAACGAGTTATTCGCTTGAAAAAAGTAAACGGTGGCGGTTAAAAACTTAAGTGCTTCGTCATAACTATCAAAATTCGCTGAAATTAAAATGTCCAGGTTAAAATAAATATCCGGATTAATTTTATCTATCTGGCCATTATCCCGACGCTGCCCTCCATAAAACTGCTTTGCAGTTTCATGCTCAAGGTTAATTAGAGTAATCACTATTTTGTTTTGATTTTTAGCAGGTGAGCTGCCGTCGGCATCCACTAAATTATTGAGCACTACCGCACTGACATCTAAACCTAGATGATTGATGAGATATTGATCCACCACTTGCCCAATATAAATTAATGCAGCGTCAATCATGGAATTCCTTCATCCACCTTATGTTTTTTATCAAAAATTTTTTTAAGAGATGAAGCAGATAAGTTAAATATTAAGTGTCATTGCAATTTAATATTTTTTAAAAACCCGTTTCCATCCCAAGAGAACTTGTTACGAAATTCATTATAAGTAAAGACCGGAAAATAAATATTACAAGGAATTACACAAGTGACGAACATATGAAAAGCAAGTCGCTTAAATCTATATTGCTTTTAAAATTTAAGATTTTCTTAGAATAATGAGCAAATATTAATCAACACCTGCAAACCTGCCTTCTGTTTTAATTTAAGGCGAAAACAAGACATTAAACCGTCATATGATTTTTTTAATCATTGCAATATTTTTAAAGATTAGCGATTAATTATAGAAGAACGTTTGAGGTAAATTTTTATTTTGGTAGGTGCTAATAACAAATTATTGAATAAATAAAATTTAATCATCAGAGTTAAATTCGATTTGATGGTATTAAAAACTTATGACGAATAATTAAATTTATTTAAGGTATGTATTTTAAAAAGGGTTGTTAGATATCCTTAAAACCTATTAATTAAAAACTAAATCTAATGAAAAGATAAGTCTTGTTTCCCACATATTGAATTTACTCATTCATTAAATCGCAAATAGTGCTTCTGAGAAAAATTCATGCCTAACTTTTGGGCAATCCTAAAATTTTTTATGACGTTAATTGGTTCGCCCTCATATTTCGCTTAAACACACCTGCAAAGCACAAAATATTCAGTTGTTCTGATTCGGGTCAGCCTAAGGCTTCCACAAACCTAAACTTTCCTAGCAATTTCTCACCTGCATCTTGTGAAAAATTACCTTGCCTTCGATATCCCGATCTCAACATCACTTTTCTCCTTATAAATTATTGAATTGATAAAACCTATATTTAATATGGCACTTTTAATTTTATAAAAATTTACAAGCGACATTTATCGCATAAAAAAATATCATATAAACAAAAGCATGATATGCATTTAAACCCCTAATTTTATAGACTTAATTTAAAAACCAGACCAACCATTATGCTTTCAATATTTCATAAAAATTGAGCATTTAAATTTTATTACATTAAAAAATTTATTAAAAAATCCATAAAAATAAATTAACCACAATTTAAATTTAATTATTGATCATTATTTTTTATAGCCATATTGCAGGCACGTCTATATTTCAAAATGATATTTTGAGATTTTTTACCCCGGATGGATAGTAAAGTTCTGGAAGGATTTTTTAGGTTTTTTCCATAAACACAATAATTTTCTATTGTCGTCTCACGACGCATAATAAAAATTGCGCTATGCATTGGCAGAGCTTTGTCTTCTGTGTTTTTGGGATGATTTTTTTCAATGGTTACAAGGAGAAATGTTATGCCCGCAACACTTACCTATCCCGGTGTTTATATTGAAGAAATTCCCAGTGGTGTTCGCACCATTGCGAGCGTTGCTACGTCTATAACTGCTTTTGTTGGCCGCACCCCATCAGGTCCTGTTGATAAGCCTTTGATCATTAACAGCTTCGGCGATTTCGAGCGATATTACGGCGGTTTACATCTCGATTTTCCGCTGACTTATGCAGTGCGCGATTTTTACCTCAATGGTGGAAGCCAAGCCGTTATAGCGCGCCTATATGAACTTGATGTGGACGGTGAAACCCCAGTTGAAGGTGTGGCAACTATCAAGGTTGATGAATTTGTTTTGAAAGCAAAAAGCCCTGGCACTTGGGGAAATAAACTTACAGCAACTCTGGATAACAAAGTGGATGCGGATGCGGCCAAACGTTTAGGTGTGGCTGCGGGTAGTAGTGTGTTTAACCTGCAAGTACTTGTAAATGGCAAGGTGGTTGAGAGTTATTTAAACCTTACCAATGACGATAAAAATACGCGCTACATCGAGCGTGTTTTAAAAAATGAATCTAACCTTATCGTTTTCTCTAAAAAAGATTCAACAGCCAAAACCAAATATGACGAGGTCGTTAAAGGCGTTACGGACGCAGATACAGCATTGAAAACTGCCAAAGCAGAAAATCCTGTTGACCCGGCCAAGGTGACTGCCGCTGAAACGGCTTTAAAAAAAGCCAAGGAAGATTTTGATAAAAATGCAAATGACAGTAAGGGAAATGATGGAAAAGTACTATCGCTTAAAACCTACCAGGGTAATGAAGCA
>CBHTVU010000096.1:0-13980 GCA_966096785.1 uncultured Gammaproteobacteria bacterium
TGTTATCGGTTATCCACTATCCGTAATGTCATTTATAATTGCCAGTGTAATAATCAAAACATTATTTATACGAAAATTTGTATGGATTTATTGGTTAATAGCTTTATTTTGCACCGGTCTTTGGTCATTTGTCTTCATACTTATAAGCGCAACTATTTTTGATAGTCATCTTCTCGATGGAATTATTCCAAGTCAACATCAAGAAATAAGCATTGCTTTCGCTATTGCGCCATTGCCGATCCTTGTCGTTTTAGCGTTATGGCTATGTTTCAGAATTTTTGGAAAAAACTTTAAGTGTGATAATTAAAGTTGGTTTTCGAAAAATGCTCAAATCTCTATACTAACTCCTGTGTTTACCTCCATTAAAAAGGATTCAGTTGTGCCCTGGACTTTCGCTCATGCAGCCGCAGTAATTCCATTTAAAAAAGCGTTTCCCCAAAGGTTACATTTTTTAGCATTGATTATGGGAAGCATGACTCCGGATTTTGGCTACTACATAGGTCAGTCGGCTCTTTCAAATTTTTCACATAGCTTTCCTGGATTATTTATTGCCTGCATACCCATAGGAATATTACTCACCTATTCTTTGTCTTTTACAGGGAAATATTTCTCTATTATTTTTCCTGAGCCTCACAGATCTGCATTTAATCACTTGATCGATATCGAAAAAATCACATCGTTGAAAGGACTTTTACTCTTATTAATTGCAATATTTTTAGGTTCACTAACTCATATAGTGTGGGATTCATTTACCCATGCAGGCAGGTGGGGCGCAGTTAATATAGAAATTTTAAAAAATGAAGCTTTCCGAATAGGAACACTAATATTTTATGGTCACAGCTTACTGCAATATCTAAGCAGTATTTTGGGAACTGCCTTTATTACATGGGTTTATAATAATTGGCTTAAGAAAAATGACATGAGGTTTTTCTCGTGCCAGCCTAGCGACTGCTGGCGCTATAAATTAATCGGCTTATTAATTCTCCTATCCTTGTTCATCTCAATTCCAATTGCATATCTTCATACTAAACATATTCCTGGAGCCATAGCTATTAACGCCTTCGTCGTTGATTTAGCTTTTATAGTTACTCCGGTATTTTTGATATGTGCAGCAATTTCAAGTTTTTATATAACTCACTTTAAAAAAGCCTAAGCCTCACTTAATGCCGTACGCTAAATTCAAAAGCGATTCGTAAATACTAAAATATTTAGGCGCCATGATTGGCGCAAAAACTTGCAAAAAATCAACTACCTTCTGTATACAAAAAAACAATAAAATTCAATCGCTATCGCCTACAACTTTTTACAGTTTTCTCTACCCAGATCGCAGTACATTTAGGTAACTAAGCGTATAAAAACCAACTCGCTTTGAAATACCAAATATAAATTCAATTTCAAGCGACACAATTTTAATAACGAATACATCACAGGGATCTAGCGAGACATAGCATGACCCAACCTCTTTTTCGCCAACAAGCCGTTCAATATCAGCACCGCGGATTGCACGGTGATATTTTACTAGGTACATCTGCACCCGCTCTGGTCATTAGCGGTTTTTTATTGGTGTGGTTTATTGTTATGTGCATATGGTTGTGTACCAGTGAATACGCACGTAAGGAAACAGTATCCGGGTGGCTGGAGCCACCGCAAGGTGTGTTGCGTGTATATGCAAACAATAATGGTTTGATCAAGGAGCTGCTCGTTCGCGAAGGCGAAGCGGTAAAAGAAGATCAACCATTATTAATCATCCACGGAAATAATTTGCTCGCCAATGGCGATGGAATGGAAAGCCAATTGCTGCAGGAACTTGAGCAACAGAAAAATTTATTACGAGAACAACAGACACGAAATCAGGAGCGCTACAGTCAGCGCCTTGCGGAGGGATTACAACGCATTGAGCGAATTCGACAAGAATTACAATTACTCGAACAACAAACGGGTACCTTGCAAACACGCCAGCAATTGCTAGAAAAGCAACGCGAACGCCAGCTGCGTTTGCGCGACAGCGGACATGTCAGCGCAGCAGAACTGGAAAACAGTGAAGCGCAAACATTAACGCTCAAAGCAGAACAGCAAACTCTCGCGCGACAAAAATTGCAGCAGCAACGCTTATTGGAAGAAGCGCAAAGTGAGCAGGAAGAATTACCGCAAAATCACGCCAATCAACAAACTGTTCTTGCCACCCAAATTAGTGAACTCAGCCAGCAAATGACCCAATGGCAAAGCCGACAAGCTTATGTCATTAAGGCTCCACGTGCTGGCATCGTCAACAATTTGCGGGCACGTGTCGGTCAACAAGTTACAGCATCACAACAAACTCCATTGCTAACTTTGCATCCTGAACAGAGCACACTCAGCGTGCAATTATTGGTACCTGCACGCGCGGCTGGGTTTGTACAAATTGGTCAGCAATTAGATATTCGTTTCGACGCATTTCCTTATCAAAAATTTGGAATTTATAGCGGCAAGGTCATACAACTTTCCGACACTGTTTTATTACCGGGAGAATTGCAACAAGTACCTACCCCCGTAAAAGAACCCATGTATGTAATTATCGCGCAGCTAGATAGCAATAAAGTACAAGCCTACGGCCGCGATTTCGGACTCAAATCCGGTATGACACTTTCTGCTGATATCCGCCTTGAAGAGCGCAGCTTGTTGCGCTGGTTGCTTGATCCCCTTTACAGCTTGCGCGGGAGACTTTAATGACAAGCACAACTTCTCCACAAACCAATTCAAACTCAAGATCGCGCGCGGAAGATTTATTGCGCTTTAGTCGCGGATCGCAATTGCCAGTGATATTACAGAATGAATTAGCGGAGTGTGGTCTCGCTTGCCTCGCGATGATCAGCTGTTACCACGGCTATCAATGCGACCTGAGCAGCTTGCGACGCCGTTTTTCAATTTCTACCCAGGGAATCAATCTCAAACAACTGCTGGACATGGCCAATCGTTTGCATTTGGCCGGGCGGGCGCTGCGCAGCGATATCGCAGATCTTGAACAACTGCAATTGCCATGCATTCTCCATTGGGGAATGAATCACTTTGTCGTATTGAAAGAAATAACTCGGCGCGGATTTTTAATTCATGATCCCGCACAAGGCGAACGACTCATCACACGCGATGACATCGGCAAGCTGTTCACAGGTATTGCCCTGGAATTAAGCCCTACCACCGAATTTAAAAAAGCGGAGACGCGTGAACACCTGAAGCTTGGGCATTTTTGGTCAAAATTAGTCGGGTTAAAACGCAATCTCACGCACATTATTTTTCTCTCACTGTTATTACAAATATTCACCCTAATCGCCCCATTTTATTTACAGACGGTCGTGGACGACGTAATCCTCCGTCACGACAATTATTTACTGCTGGTGTTGGCGCTGGGTTTTGGATTGTTATTATTGATACAACAAGGGACTAACGTATTACGCGATTGGGTAGTACTGCATGTTTCTATGCGTTTCGGCATGCAAATGTCTGCCAATTTATTTCGTCATTTGATTCGCCTGCCAATGGATTATTTTTCCAAACGTCATATGGGCGATATAGTGTCGCGTTTTGGCTCACTGAATAATCTTCGCCAGTTACTCACTACAGGATTAGTAACCGCATTAGTTGATGGCGTCATGGCCAGCCTTACCCTCATTGTTTTATTTGTTTACAGTGCAACACTCACTTGGGTCGTCATTGGCATTGTGCTTTGTTATGGGTTATTGCGTTGGTTTTTATATAGACCATTACATCTACTGACCGAAGAAAGTATTGCCGCGCGCGCCAAAGAAAATAGTCACTTTATGGAATCCGTTCGCGCCATACAAACAATTAAAATTTTTAATCGCGAAAGTGATCGGCAGCATTATTGGCAAAACTATCTTGCCGAAGCCATGAATAAAGATATTCGTATAGCCCGCTGGAATCTCGGCTATCAAACAGCAAAAGATATTTTGTTTGGTGTAGAAAATATTCTGGTCATTTACCTCGCTGCCAATGCAGTCATGGATAATATTTTTTCCCTTGGGATGCTATACGCTTTTATCAGTTACAAAGATCGTTTTGTGCGGGCAATGGATAACCTGATTACCCAAGGTATCGAATTTAAAATGCTGGGACTGCATTTAAATCGCCTCTCCGATATTGCATTTACTCCCATAGATCCAGTCGCCGATAGCAGCACAACCGCTATCGCAGATTACTCAACTAATGAAGCCCCCATTGCAGGGAAAATCAGTGTACGCAACCTCGGTTTTCGTTACGGCGAAAACGAAGCTCCCGTATTCAGCGGTATCAATTTTGAAATTCAAGCAGGCGAAACTGTGGCCATTGTAGGTCCCAGCGGTTGTGGAAAAAGCACTTTAATAAAATGCCTGATGGGACTACTCACCCCAACCGAAGGCGAAATATTTATTGATGGAAAACCACTTGCACAATTGCCGCATTACCGACGCCAGATCGCAGGAGTCATGCAAGATGATCAATTAATGAGTGGTGATATAGCTGAAAATATTGCGTGCTTTGAACAACCCATAGATCTCGCACGAGTGTACAACTGCGCTCAACTGGCGTGTATTCACGAGGATATTTTACGCATGCCCATGCAATACAACACATTGGTTGGCGACATGGGCGCAAGCTTAAGCGGTGGCCAAAAGCAACGTCTGTTATTGGCGCGCGCACTTTACCGTGTGCCTCGCATTTTATTTATGGACGAAGCCACCAGCCATTTGGATACCCATAACGAAACGCAAGTCAACAATCATATTCGCGATTTGGCAATGACTCGCATGATAGTAGCGCACCGGCCAGAAACGGTTGCATCAGCCGAACGTACAATTAATTTGGGTACAGGAACGCAACAAAATTTTTAGGAGTCATCCATGCACACGCTTAATGAATTTAAATTAAAGAGCTTGTTAACCAGAAAATTACGGAGCCAATGATGATTTTGTTAATGGGTAACGAAGATGACCCACAAATTATTGCCGTTGCTGATGCCTTAAAAAATCAGGGGCATTCTTTTCTAATATTTGATACGGGTTTATATCCCACGCAACTCAGAATCAGTTATCGCCCAACAGAAACCAGTATGGAATTGCAAATTGGCGAGCACTGTTTAGCACTAAACGATATTCGCTCTTTGTATTGGCGCACGCTGATTCCGACCCAGGCAACGCAGGAAAATCCTATCGCCTTACGCGACAGCGCGAGCTTGCTGAAATCCTTTCTGCATTTATTGGGGCGAAAATCTAAAAATACTGCAGAGGCCGTGAATTTTCATCAGGAAAAGCCACGACAATTAGCGCAGGTAGCGCAAATGGGAATCAGTATTCCCGAGACCTATGTAGGCAATGATCCACAGGCCGTACGTGCATTTTGCGCGCGCCATTCCGAAGTCATTTTTAAACCTGTTACCGGCGGCGATTACGCGCAAATTGTTAATCAGTCGCATCTTTCCGATGAGCATTTACAATCCAGCATGAGCCAATCACCCGTTACATTACAAGCTTATATCGATGGCACAAATATTCGCAGCTACATCATCGGCGATGAGATTTTTTCTGCGGAAATTCGCAGTAACGCCAAAGATTTTCGCACAGATGAAGATGCAGAATTAATTCCCTTCACACTTCCACCAGACGTTGCTCAGCAAGCAAAAGCAATTTGCCGTTCATTGGGGCTGGAGTGGAGTGGAATTGATTGGCGGCGAACACCTGAAGGCAATTATATTTTTTTGGAAGCAAATCCAAGCCCCATGTTTGTCAATTTTGAAAAGCGTACGCAATTACCTATTACTCATCATCTCGTGCAATTGCTAATCGCTTAAACAAGTTTCATCCGCAGGGTGAAAGCAACGCACATCTATGTGCATTTTTCCAACGCCGGTAATACCGGCATTCAATGATAGAAGGAGTCCACGATGAATATGCAAACCCAACATAAACACCCTTTCTCACTACTCACCGATGACGAAATGGCTCAAGTCAGTGGCGGCAGACCAGGCCGTGTAACGACCTTGGCCATAGGTGAAGAAGGTGGTGGATACACAACTTTTGCGGTAGGTGAAGAAGGTGGCGTAACCACACTCGCCATAGGCGAAGAAGGTGGTGGATACACAACTCTCGCAATAGGTGAAGAAGGCGGCAATATCGGCTAACCCTAGCGATCACCACAAATAAATTGCCGACGTCCGGGGTCGGCAATTTTTTGAATTTAATCTGGTTAGTGAATTACTTGTAAAGATTAATCGCTAAAATTGAGAATAAGAGTTAAAGCAAATTAAAGACATTCGTTCGATAAAAAAATACAGATTATTAACCACTAACAATGTCTTCCAAGGTTATATACACAGCTTCTGCCGTATAAGATTCAGCAACTAATCGCCTTGAACGCAACCAATATTTCAAATTGTTGAGTGATTTATATTGCATACCGTAGATATATTGCAAATGGGGAATAGTTTTTACTTGCTGTTTTAATTGCTCTGTTAAACCCGTTTTGCGGAATGTGGGAATAATCCCGAGCGCAACACCTTCAATTCCATAGATGTCATCATATTTTGACAAGTCTTCTTGCGCCACTGCATTTTCAGCGGCGATAGTCTCCGACAATGTGCGTTCGCCTAACAAATAAAACCCAACTATCTTTTCATCCTGTTCAGCTTTATAGCTTATTTCCCATTTAACTGACTCCTCCAAAAATTTTCGCATAGAATCAGTTATAGGTGCGTAGTCAGGGAAACATACCTCAAATGCAGAATAGATGGCGGGTTTATCTTCGTAAATAATTTTACTGATGGTTGGCATAAGATTTTTAAAGCTATGCAGGAAGGGTTTTCACATTCTAGCGAGCCGCTAGCCTGGTTACTAGAATGATATTTTCAGAAAGAATATATATGCGGAACAGAGATGAAAATGCTGTATGCAAATGTCCATTAGCAAAGATAGTAGTCTTTGCTAATGGACAACAAAAATTTATTTTTTTAAATCAAGCAATTTAAAATAGACTGATTTTGGCTGGAATGAACGATCGAACAATAAGGGATAATTGGTGCGTCCTTTAATAGGGAAATCATTTAGCCAGGTTTCTGCGTCTGTGGTGCCCCAGAAGGTGACGCGGTCGATCTTGTCGCGATGCTTCAAATAAATTTTGAAAATATCTTCATAACGCTTGGCAAGCTTCTCTTCGATTTCTTTCGGCAAGCCCTGAATGTAGGGGTCACGCTCAGGTGTATAGTCAAAGCGAGTTGAAACTTCCGCCGTTGGCAAATTCCATACAGACGGTAGAACATCTATATCCAACTCGGTAACGTGTACACGCACACCAATATTGGCCAACGCCAGAATAGTCTTCTCAATTTCCCCCACATTGGGGCTGTCTAAAGCAAGATGCTCTTGCAATCCCACGCCCTGGATTGGCACGCCTCGTTTCTTAAAGTTTTTTACCATTCCGACAATAAAATCCCGCTTAACCGGGGTTTCCGTATTGTAGTCGTTGTAAATTAAATGGGCGGTCGGATCTACTTCATGTGCCATGTTAAAAGCTCTGGCAATAAAGTCCTCACCCATAATTTTATACCACTGGCTTTTCCTCCATGAACCGTTATCCTCCACGGCTTCATTTACTACATCCCATGCGTGAATTTTGCCTTTATATCGCCCTGCAAGTTTGGCGATATGATCTTGCATTTTTATAGCAAGCGCGTCTTTCTTAATAACACCGCCCAACTCATCCTGAAAAACTTCTTTCGGTACCTGGCTGTGCCAAACTAGATTGTGGCCCACAATATACATATTGTTTTTTTGACCAAACTCTACAAATTTATCAGCTGCGGTCCAATCCCACTCTTTGTCGTGAGGTCTGACGGGCTCCCATTTCATACAGTTCTCGGGCGTAATAGCGTCAAATTCACGCGCTATCAGCCCCAATGTACGCTGTTCATTATTTAACAGCGCTTGAGTGCTAATAGCTGTACCAATACGGAAATCATCTTTGTAAAAATCCTTGATGCCAGTACGCTCCGTCGCTTTGGCTATTGCATTGTTTTTTATAGTTAATAGAGTGCTTGCGATTGCAGCATTGCGAAGAAATAATCGACGGGAAATAGACATACAGCCTCCAAATGGGTCTCGATTTTAAAGCTTAGCAACGGATCTATTAGAGTCAATTAAGCAAACACTAATTTACAGCCCACAACTATCGCTTACACTTTACTGGAAAAAGTCTATTTGAATAGGATACACCTCGTTCTAGTCCGCTGAGAGCCAAGCCTAGCCTCACCAAAACACGGAGAGTCAGCAGTATTAATAGGTCCGATAAAAGCGCTCTTTCCATCTGAAGAAGATTCTGATTATGTGAAATGAATGTGTTGAGCGGTGCGGATAATCTAATTACTGTAAGCCCGAGAGAAGATATAAAAAAAGCGATTCACAATATTGTGAATCGCTTGAGTTAAACAGCGTTTACCTAAAACAATTTGCGGCTGACAGAATCCACATGGACGTCCTATTGGAGTGCTGTGAACTCCTCCAATTTTCCCGTCGCAGTATGTCGTTGTCTTAGCCACATTCCCAACGCGGACAAGGCGATAATCGAGGTTGTCACCAGCTCACCGCCATCTTCCAATAAAGTGAACACTGTTTGAAAGCCGTGCTCCCCAAAATGGCCGTGCACTGCGTCCACAACAACACCAAACAAAATAAGCAAAGCGTAGTAGCCGGTAAATACCAAGTAAGGTTTTAAATCCCCCTCACTCCGAATTTTTACGACACCCGCAAACCAAAAAACAGCACATATAAGGCCAGTTGACGCAAACCCTATGAGATCACCTTGAACTGGCGACACACCAAACCAAGCAGTGAAGGATTTCCCGATAGTTTCATGAGATTGGAATGCGTCATCCAGAAAAGTGACCAATAAAATAGCAGCGAATGCGTACCACTGCTTTTTTTCGTGCATCCAGGCAAATGTGGCAAATATTGCACAAGCAAAAAGCTCAAGGACATAACCGAATATTTCAGGGTAACCATCATCCACAAAAGAAAATTGTAACTTTCCGTAGAAAAAATTATTTACCAGATGATATTTTTCCGCGTAGGCGAAGGAGACAAAACCGGCTACGAGCAGAAGAATCATTCCCGAGACGAAAACCATGCTCCATCGATGCAAACGATCCGGGAGGACTAAAAAATTAAATGCAACCCGGAAACAAGGAGGAAACAAACGGATGATGTTGATAGGGTTTAAAAGTGTTGCAGCGTACATACATGACCTCCTGGTTAGATGACTGAATTCCCCTTACAAAGCGAACTGTCACATAGATGCCATATGTTGCGCGTAAGATTAAATATTTTGCAACTTTTTTGTCGTATTAGCTGCTGAAAAATTGAACTGCTCCACATAGGTTTTACGGGAACAATTGACGGCTAAGTGTTTCGCCGCTTTCGGCGACAGATGACGAGGAAGACAGGCGCGGAAATAAAGAAATGAATGTCAACAGAAGGTTTATAAGTTAGAGAAAATGGTGCATTAAAACCACGTATTACACAACGAATTCGGATAGCTGTATTCACTGCGGAATTAAATTTTGCAAGCCCTGCTCTATTAAATAATTATTGATTTTTTCCTCATCCTTTGGGGTAGCAACCGGGTTCCATTCGTATTGAGAATCTGGAATTCCCGTAATGTAGGGCATGTAACTTACTGCGGAAAACCCTGAAACGAAATAAGGATTCGCAACCGGATCTGTAAATACTTTTTCTGGCGATATTACTTTGAAGCCTGCACCATTCAATGCGTCTATAGCACTAACAATACAGTAAGCCGCTATATCATTTTCATGAAGCAACAAAACCTGGCGAGGACTAAAGCCCAAAATGGTGCGAGCCTTGGCATCATAAGCGATCACCGCATCCAAAATCATTTTTGTATAGGCTTTCTCTAATTGGCGAATATCTACACTGCGGCCCGCTACGGTTCGTTCATGGTAAAGGCGATTCATATACTCATCGTGAACACGGGTAGTAACGTAAGTTGGGGAATAATTATGCTCCACCAAATAATTTCGCAGTTGCGCAAGCAAGTCTGCATCACGGCCGTCATACAAATAAGGAAAAAAAACGTGCTTGTGATAGTTTTGGTAATCCTCCAGCACAGCGTTGGCCTTCATAATATCTATGGGATAACCAAAATTTTTAGATGCATGCAACATCGAATAACTGTGCCCGGCATTTACTAAAAACTGCCCGGTCTCATCGTAATGCATCATGCGTTCCAGCGTATTTGCTGTGATGGTTTTAGTGCGAATTAAAAACATGGCCTGTTTGACATCGGCCCGTGCCATACTACGAATAAGCATTTTCGTTCTGGCGGTGCCATCCAGGGTGGTTGAAGGGCCTAGCGTATCTTGAAATGCAATGACAATTTCTTGTGCCCGCAATTGATTCGCAAATAGACCGACAAGCACTGTCATACTGACGATGATAATTTGTTTCAGTGTCGACAAACGAACCAGCTTTAGCATACTTATAAATTCTCAAATGAAATTATTCTGCTGCTTTCCTGGCATAGTAGTCATGCAATATAAACCACGATTTTTTCTTTAGTCCTTTATCAGATACAAGCCCTTTGCGATTCCAAAAATCCTGTACAGACGGTAGCGGGCGACGAGGTGAGCGAAAATCTTTCAGAATCCAGGGCGAAAGACCGCGTAAAAAAGTCATTTTATCAATCATTAATAAATTATTTGTATACACGTCCGCCTGATATTCCTCAGTCCAGCGTTGAGCTTTATCTCCATGTAATCCTTGCAGAGCATCAGCACCGAACTCGCTCATAATCACCGGCTTACGATAGCGCGACAACCATTTTAAATTAGCACAACTTCCGGGTGTTGCAACGTACCAGCCGCAATAATTGTTAACCCCAATAACATCCACAATTGCTGATAAGGGGTCGTCGATTACTTTCGTGCCCTCTTCATCACTTTGCGTATCCAACGCAGCAGTAATTAAACGCGTTGAATCCAGCTCTCGCGCTTTTTGCGCTAGTTGACTAATAAATTTTAGCCGCGATGCTGAATTTGGAGTTTCATTAGCCATGGACCACATAACAACAGATGCACGATTTTTATCGCGTGAAATCATTTCTTCTAACTGGGTTTCGGCTTTAGTGTAAACCATTGGATTATTGAACAGAACGGTCCAATAAACCGGAATTTCCGACCACACCATCAAACCCATTTGATCGGCAATACGTACCATAGCTTCATTGTGTGGGTAGTGCGCCAAACGCACAAAGTTGCAACCCAAATCCTTAGCCCAGGTTAGTAAAGTTCGTGCATCCTCTTCGCTCCACGCTCGCCCTGGATGCAAAGGTGATTCTTCATGAATGCTAATACCGCGAAGAAAAACTGACTTACCGTTAAGAAGAATATTTTCGCCTTGCACTTGAATTAATCGGAAACCAATTTTGTCGTGAACAATATCCTGCATAAACTGGATATCAACGGAATACAATTTGGGAGACTCGGTATCCCACAAAGCGGGTTTTGCCGCAATTTCAAATCGTGCATCGCCATTTTTATTAATGTTGAGCTTTTGATTAATATTTAATTCAGGAATTCGTAAGTCTATTTTTTGCGAATCTAGATTTTCTTTATTAAAATTTTCTACTTTTATCCACCCCTCAATAACATTCTCTTCCGTTTTACTAAGCTGAACAAAATAATCCTGAATGTGTGGTTTGGGATATTGCAACACTCTAACTGAACGCGTTATGCCGCCGTAGTTCCACCAATCAGTATTTACCGTGGGGATTTGATCACGTTCGCGATGATTGTCGACTTTTACAACTAGAGAATTCACACCGGATTTAACCTCATCGGAAATGTCAAACTGAAAGGGAGTAAAACCACCTTCATGAGAATCTATTTTTTTTCCGTTTACATACACAGTTGCGTGATAATTAACCGCACCAAAATGCACTGCATAAATCTGATCTGTTTTTTTTCCTATATCAAAGTCGCGGTGATACCACACAGTGCCTTCATAAAGGAATAATTTTTCGTCCTGGGTGTTCCAATCACCAGGAACGCTTAATTTCGGTGAACGCGCGAAATCATATTCCACCAGATCACTAGAGTTCGCCGGCTTCGCATTTTTAAAATAACCTTTTTCTGATTCTTCATATCTATGGTTATAAAATCCATTTTCATAAGGATCAATAATTGTGTCCCAACGACCATCTAATAATATTCCATTGCGTGAATCTGGATTTTGAATAGCTATATCTGCATAGGCATTCAAAAAACATAGGCTACATAAACTTGAGAACAGTGCGATTAATTGGAAATAGCGCATGAAAAATCTCTGGATGATAAGTCTTGGATGAGATAGAACCTTTGATGGAATGCTCGCACATCAACTGACTACCTTGCAGATCAAATTTATAAATAAAAACGATGTGCAGGATATTATACGAACAGCAAAATGAACGTGAGATAGCTAAACAGCCGATGCTACTATTTCAGTGAGCAATTTTCCGCGTGGCTGATATTAACATTCCTGATCAAAGATTGCGCCTACTGCAATACAATAGCCGCTATTTACATCTAGGTATTTTTGACTATCAGAACGACCGCACAATTTGTTGAAGGGGTCTACTCCTTTTATGAAGCTTTTCTATCTCGCATAAATATTTCGGCGAATTTTGTAAAGCTCAGTCTTCACCCATTCAAGCAGGTCATTGGGGAATAACGGTTTGCAAAAATAAAATCCTTGTACTTGATCAACCCCAAGCTCAACCAAAACTCGATAATCTTCCAGTGTTTCTACACCCTCTGCAACCGTAGCCAGTTTCAAATTACGCGCAAGATTAACCGTACTAGCCAGGATAGTTCGCTGCTGAGGCCGGGTTGAAGCTTGGTGAACAAGTGAACGATCAATTTTTAATTCAGTAGCAGGTACGCGCGAAAGTTGTTGCGCGTTTGCAAAACCAGTACCGTAATCATCTATAGCAATATTGAAACCTTTTAGACGTAAACGAGCGAGAGTACGAATTGCACTGGCCAACTCTACCAGTAACGCATTTTCAGTCACTTCCAGAATTATTTCTTCAGGTGAAATTGAATGTTCTTGCGCCAAATTTGAAAGCCAATCAGACAAACCCGCATCAGCCAAGGATAAAGGTGAGAGATTAAATGCAAGATGAAACCGCAGACCAAATTCTTGCCATTCCCGTTTCTGTCTAAAGGCTCGCACGAGCAACTCGCGAGTGAGCGTATCGATTAAGCCATGACGTTCAGCAAGTGGAATAAATACTCCCGGAGATATTGAGCCTTTTTCGGCATGCTTCCAACGCGCCAATGCCTCTACCCCACATAAAACCAAACCGTCAACAGTCAGCTTGGGTTGATAGGCTAGAGTAATTTCACCAGCGTCTATCGCATTGCACAAATCCATTACAGTGACATCAATTGCAATGGAAGGCGCAGCAGTATCATTACTTTTTAAATCGCGAACATAGCCTAACAAACTTGTTGCCAATAAATCGCGTTGCAATGGTTTTTGAAATGTACCTAATACATGCAAGCCATCGGCTTCCGCCATAGTTCCTACACTCGCTATTAGAATGGGGTCTTTAGCACTTAGGATAATGACACTCCTAACACATTTTTCTTGCGCAATATGGCGCAACAATTCAATACCATCCATGACAGGCATCTCTAAATCAATCAGTGCAACATCGATTTTGTGGGCGAGCAATACTTTAAGTGCATCCCTGCCGTCAGTGGCGCCATGAATATCAACCAATCCCAAATCCGAGCACAAAGCCTGGGCGTGCAAACGCTGAGTGACGCTGTCGTCTGCAATCAACACACTTAACTGCTTCAAATCTGTTTTCATTCGATCCTCTAGCATCGCTGTAGCTACGTCAGGCCATCAAGATTCAGTGTAGGACGCCATAGGGTTATTGCCACATCAGCTA
>CBHTVU010000097.1:0-13947 GCA_966096785.1 uncultured Gammaproteobacteria bacterium
GGAAAACCGCGAAAGATTTTGATATTAGCGATACTTATATTAAGAATTAGTCCTGCTAATTCCAGGTTTAATATTATTGATTAAGTATTTAGTGATGCCTTGTGTAGTTCTATCGAATAGATGCTTATTGTTTTACGAATGTTCGATTATTTAATCGTGGAAATCTCATCATTAAAAATTCATCTTAATGTAAAAGTTTAACAACCTTAATAATCCATCAAACACGCCAGGATTGTAATAATGGACGAATACACCCACAAGCATGAAATCCAAGGTAAATCAGCAAAAGCAGCTGTTACGCAGAAAAAGAATAAAATATCTTTGGACGACAAGCGCGAAAAAAATTATCCACTGCAAAGGAATAATACGGGTCTACCTGATAATTTAAAAGCTGGCATGGAAAACCTCAGCGGTAGAAAACTGGATCACGTTAAGGTTCATTACAACTCGCCGAAGCCCTCTGCGGTGCAAGCTCATGCTTATGCACAAGGTTCAAACATTCATCTAGCACCTGGGCAGGAAAAACATTTGCCGCACGAGTTAGGGCATGTTGTGCAACAAATGGAAGGGCGAGTAAAGCCTACGGTGATGGTTGGAGGTACACCGGTAAATAACAATCCTGCTCTTGAACAAGAAGCCACTCAAATGGGGCAGCGTGCTATACAGCGTGCAAGCAATACGCGTGCACCTATAAATCCAATACAAGCAGAAAAATTAAATAAAGATTACACCGCTCAGTTTCATGCGATGGATCATTTGGGTGTTCCCGGTGTGAATTACACCGTCATGAACCAAGCGAGTTATGGGCAATGGCAAACAACAGCTCAGGCAAAATCTAATCTCAATGGTGTTCACCATCATGGCGAACAGGTGGTCGTCACTCAATTTCAAAATTCAAAAGAAGTACAACAATATTTTTTATCTAATCGCGTTGTAGGTGGTTTGGTTATCGCTGAAGGCGTTTTATCCTTGGCCGCGGGTATTGCCATACTTGCATTGTCACACGGAATTGCATTGGTACCAGGCGTTGTTGCAATTGCGGTCGGTGTTGCAAAAATTGCACGTGGCGCTGTCACTGCTTACGCTAATGATAAACCTAAGAACTGGCAAAAAGCCTTAATCGATTCGTTACGTTTGTTTGAGGCTTCGGCTTCGTTAGTGAGTGCTGCAACAGGTGGCAATATCGCGGGCATGGTATTTGGTGTTGCAAAAACCCTACGTTCTTTATTGCACTTTTTAATTGATTGTATGGATAAAGATAACTCAGCCATAGCTCACAAAGCTTTAAGCAGTATTGCCGCTGCCTTGCATTGGATTGAAGTAGGTGCTGGTATTGCGGGTGGTGGCTTGGATTCCCACAGCGCGCTGAATGGCGGTGGTGGAATCAAAACCACAACTGCGATTACTGGTCTAGGTGTCGCGACTTCAAAAGCAGTAAGAGCAAGCAATCAAACCGCAGGGGCAGCAAAACTTTTCCGCCCTCCATCTCCACCAACTGAAAGTGACTCCTTGATTAATAAGCAATAAATTTTATTTTTTCGATAAAAATTGAAAATGTGCTGATAAATAATTCGAGGTATGCGTGAGTGAATTAATACATCAACTTGCAGCTGAGAAAGCTGACAATAAAAAGCAATCTGCCCGGGAAGGAAAAAGTAAACCGATATTGCAAGATAATCGTATATCAACAATGCAACATAAAAGCTTGATAGATTCCCTACCAGTGCAAAGAAAAAACAATACAGGTATGCCTGACAAACTGAAAACGGGTATTGAAAGTTTATCTGGCATGAGCATGGATCATGTAAAAGTTCATTACAATTCTGCAAAGCCAGCACAATTGTGTTCACATACTTACAATCAAGCGAATCAATTTAATAAAACTGTAAAACATAACTATCAAAACAGTCCCGTAAAACAATTATTTCAAGTACCCGCGGGTTTAACTGAAGTTTCAGACAGTATTACAGGCGTGAGTGATGAAATTCGCAAGACTTCACCGAAGAAAGGAGTTTTGCCCAATGGTGATCGATGGGCAAGAGAAGTACAAAGTGCAGCTTATAGACATTTGAATGAGTGGAAGCTGTATAAAACTATGCAACAAGATTACCCCAAGCATACTACCTCGTTCGGTAGCGATAACACAGTAGAACCCGATGTTATGGTAAAGGATAAAAAGGGAAAGTTAATTGCGGCAGGTGAAAGTAAATATGTTACAGGTAACGCAAAGCAGGTAAGAAAAAACACTCAGTCAGCACAAAAGCAATTGCTTGATGGAAACCGGGCTCAGACTTACGCTAGCAATGTAGATAGGTATGCGTTTATTACTGTTGATCCGAATTCAGATGCAGGAGAAAGAATTAAGAAGGAAAAGAAAGTAAAAGGCCAAAAAGCATTTAACAACCGTAAAAGAGCTGCTGAAGATGATCATGACGAAGCAAGGAAAAAATTAAAAGTTGGCGATCCTAATGCGACTTTTAAAACACATATTAATATTGGAGATGATCCAGTTTATTCCTTTTTATAGGCTGACAATAAAGTATTTTTAGTGCAACTAAAATTAATGTAAGCAATCAGGAGTTGAAAGAATGATCCTGTATACCTATCAAATGAAGACCCAGAACGAGCCTACAAAAACTGCGGCGTCTCAACAAACCAACAGAATACTTCTGGAAGATAATCGCGGTAAGACTCATCCGTTGCAGGCCAAAAAAAATACCATTCAACCTAAAGAAAATAATTTTCCTCAAGCTCCTATACAAAAAAATAATACGGGCTTACCCGATAAATTAAAAACGGGAATTGAAAATTTATCTGGTGTGAGTATGGATCATGTAAAAGTTCATTATAACTCTGCAAAACCAGCACAATTAAATGCTCATGCTTATGCGCAGGGCAGCCAAATTCATATTGCACCGGGACAAGAAAAACATTTGCCTCATGAAGCCTGGCATGTGGTGCAGCAGGCACAAGGACGTGTGAAGCCGACAATGCAAATGAAGACCGGTGTGCCGGTGAATGACGATGCAGGATTAGAGAAAGAAGCGGATGTGATGGGGGCGAGGGCTTTGACGCAAGTTAAAACTGAAACTGTAAGGTCAAACCTTGCGGTAGCCTCTAATGTTACTTCCCCTTTCCAATTATTACGTGTTAATGCTCATAAATTCATTAAAGAGAAAGGTTTGGGGATAGGTGATAGTCATGAGGATGTGATCAAGTATCTCTCCAATGAAAGGCACCCGGTAGAAATGCGTGATGGTCTACGTGTAGCTTGGAATATAGGGCAGCGTGGTCGTTTTGTAATTCCGGAAGGAAATCCACGTGGTGAGCTATCAGATAAACAAAGGCAATCATTGTTTCTTTTTATGGCGGCGCTCGCCGCTCACTCAAAAGGATCGACAACTTTTGAAGGATCTGATTCAAGTGACGAAGATAGTCATCATTTTGGCCATTCTACGGCTTCAGCCTCCTCTATGCCTCAAGATTATTCCGATGATGACTCAGACGAAAAGCATAGCGTAAAAAGCAAGACCCCAGTTTTTAAGCGAACTGGGCATACAGCGTCCGCCCATGGCTTAACACCGGAAAAATCGCAAATTCGTGCATCGAAAACCGATGCTGGTTTTAATGGCAGATGGAAGAATGAAGAATATATGAAAAAGAAGATTAAAGAGTTTTATGGTTATCTAAAAGCACATAAGTTACCTAAGGATGTTTATTTCGTTCGTTGCGATATTCCACTTGCTATGGGATGTGCAGACGATCAAGAAGGAAGAGAACATAAATGTGATGGATTTTTTATTAAAATGACAAGCATGGGAAGTTCAATGGCGAAGTGGAAATTTTCAACCTGCCACCCAAGAATGGAATCTACTTTAGGCGGAGATATAAATAAAATTAATTTGCCCTAATGTGATTTATTTTAATTATCTATGCTGAAAATTTTTAAATTATGAGTGATTAACCTTAACTTTTCTGTGAGAAATGTCGTGACTGACTATATAGATAAAATTTCAAAAAATAAAACCTCTTTTACGGAAAATGAATCCATTCAGCGGAAAAACAGCGCATCAGCCTTTCATTTTGTGGATAACCGCACTGAAGCAACACCTATACAAAAAGCACTTATTTCATCGAATAATACGAGTGCCGTTGCACAGCTAGCTAGTGTTGGTGATGTGGCGCAATTGGGTAAAAAAAGTGCTAAGGCAGCGGCAACAGCGAGAAATGCAGATAAAAAAGCAAAAACTCAGTCACTCGGTGATCGTTCGTATAATAATTTATGTGCTTACCGACCTGGTTGGGTTAGAAAAAATGATATTACTGCCGCTAAAGTAGCAGCTTTTAGAAAAACTTATTCAAATGGAATACGAGGTCATGCCAGTGGTGATAATAGTCAGGGTGAACAAGGAAATACCACCGCTGATTGCCTTGCGTATAAAAGCTGGCATACAACAACTTATGGGCAATGGCACTAAATTTTAAAATCTAATCCTAAAAAATGTCGCGTAAATTTAAAAAATAATTAGCTATATTTAATTTTAGCAGAATAATTTCTTATTTTTATTTCAATATTAATGCCTTAATGGACAGATGTAATAGCCAGTAATATTGAAATCAATTTCCTCCAGATAATATCTTCACCAGTTTGAAAAAACTTAGATTAATTTATCTTGTCATTCCCTGGTTAGGATAACTTCCTTATCACTGCATATTGCTTTCAACATTAAGGAGTTTGCTATGAAAGAATCAAAATATAAAACAATCAATACTACATGGGTCGCCAGTGCATCACAGGGAACTGGTGCTCTTAAATATACTACTGTGGATTCGGGTATGGGGCACGCGCAAGGAACGCCAACCGATTTTTCCATAAAAGGAATGTGTTATTCACCCGCTCCAATCGGAGAAAGCAATAAAATGGGGCCCAATATTGGCGATTGGTTTTGGGATTCATTTACTGTGACGGGAGGAACGACTATCTGGAATTGGTCGCGTTACTGGTCAACAAATTCGAACGACCAAACATATCGCGCTGATCTTGATAAAATTAAAGCGCTCGGTGTTAATACCGTGCGAGTTTATTGTATGTTGCCTTATCAGATGAATAAAGGCGGCTCCATTTTTCTTACTCAAACAGAGTTCACTCATGCGGACTTTCTCGATGCCTGTTATGAGCGTGGTCTTTTTGTGTTGGTGGGTTTTCCTTTCCCTGCACCTTATTTTCTTAAAGGTGGTAGCTGCGTTCCGCCAGCAGCTGCCTGGCTGGATAATTACACAACATTGCTTAAGTCCTTAAGTTCACATCCGGCAGTAATGGGTTTTACCATGCTTAACGAGATTGATGGTGCGGGTCAAAGTTATGTTGATCCCAATGAGCCTGCTAAAGATGCAGAACAAGTTGAATATTATTGGAAAACTATTCAAGACCTTGCATTGGTGGCAAAACGTAATGCACCGGGCAAGTTAATAGGTCAGGCATTTCACGATATGCCAATACAATGGACCAGGGCCAATGCACCCTATTTTAATTTGGCAAAGGATGTAGATTTTTGGGGCGTAAATACTTACCAAACTAAATCACTTTCATCCTTATTTGATCCTGTCCCTAACATCAAAGCACTTGGCTTTAATGGACTTGAAGCTATTACTGCTGATTTCCCCAATGTTTATAAACCCGTCATTCTTACTGAAATTGGTTGGCCTGCAACCGGTCATGATTCATCCAATAATATTTATTATGATCAATCAACGGGAGAAAAAACGGCAAAGACTATTAAATTAGTCTGTCCTCAAGTTTATTCGCAACCTCTATGTCTTGGTATGTTTTATTTTGAGTTTTGCGATGAATGGTGGGCGCAACCTTCGCCTCCAATTTATGAATGGAATGGAGGCATGCCAGATGAAGGAATGCCAAATGGTTTTACGGATCTGGAAGGTTTTGGCCTTTACCAAACTGCTAAAAATCCTAAAATTCCAAACAAGCCTGAGAACTCATCGTGGCCAATAAACTGGAATGATAAAGGCAACGGACCATATCCCTACACAGATCCAATAACGGAGCGAACGCCGCTGACGACTGCTTTAAAAACTGTTTTTAGTCAGTAATTTAATGCAAAACTTAAGGGTGCTTTGGGGTGCCCTTAAACTGCGCGAGTTAATAACGCTTGAGTTAGCACTGCGTGAATATTATCGAAAAAGCCAGGGTGCAAGCTTTTCATCGCCACCGTATTGGCAATTGTCCGACCCATGAGTTGGGCTATCGTTCTGTGTCCAGTCAAACGCTGCGTTTTGAAGCCTTATGCCGCTGGGGTGATTTGTCGGGGCTAACCGTACTCGACTTGGGTTGTGGTTATGGTGACCTTAAACCTTTTCTGGATGGACGTTTCAACGGGGTTAATTATCTTGGAATAGATTTTCTACCGGAATTTATTGGCACGGCCGAAAAACGTTTTGGCGAGTTGGCTCATACGCAATTTTTGTGCGCCGATTTTTTGAATGCCAGCTTACCGACGGTCGATGTAATAATTGCGTCGGGTAGTTTAAATTATAGAACCGCTAATGCAGAACATCCCTGGCCTATCATTTACGAAATGTGGCGCGCTGCTCGTAAAGGCATAGTCTTTAACTTGCTCGATAAGAAAAATTTTACACATGATACCTTTTTGTGTGGATATGACCCTCAACAAATATTTGTGCGTTGTCAGAAAATAACTCCGGCAACAGATATCATTTCCGATTATTTACCCGACGACTTTACGATTTTGATGAAAAAGTATTAACCTCATAGATACTGGGAGACTAGTCGATAATATGTAGCTCTGAGCTAAAAAGCTTCAATGAATTTTAATGACAGGCTAATCCTTTTATAAAAATTCTAGATGATGAAAGAATCTATATTCGATTCAGAAAATACTCACAAAAAATACCAGAACATCTGTTTCCCAACGAAAAAGTAGGGCGATATTACAGGATAATCACACGTCACCTTCATATATAAAATCAATAGCGAGTACCTCATCAGAATCAATACTACGCAACAATACTGGCATACCTGATAATTTAAAATCAGGTATGGAAAATTTATTGGACATGAATTTGAATCACGTAAAAGTTCACTACGACTCTCCGAAACCTGCTCAGTTAAATGCTTATGCCTATGCACAAGGGCGTGTTAATCCAACAATGCAGATGAAAGGTAAATTAAATATTAATGATGATATCGGATTGGAACGCAAAGCAGATGATGTGTGTGCAAAAGCTTTAGAGCTCACCTAGGATAAAATGGCGCATAAAGCTACAAGTAATCATTAAAAGCTAGCGAAGATCGATGCAAACAGATTTAATAAAAATCTTTTTAAAATTTTAAAAAATTACGCAACGAATATATACGCTGACAACATATTCATACATAAATTATTAAGGTCGAGCTAAATCCGGGTTCGCTTTATTTTGCTGTCTTTTTATTTTGCGGTTATCAAGCCAGGGTAAACATAGTTTGGTTCGGATATCTATTAAAACTTGTCTCATCACCCAACGAAAGGAACTTTTATGAAAATATTTAAAAAGCACGGCTTAATAAAAGCACTCGGCACTCTCGCGCTGAGTTGCGTTCTATCGCCCATGGCCCATGCGGATTGGTCGGTACGAGGTAGTCAAATTCTGGACCCCAATGGAAAACCTTTTGTATATCGCGGCGTGAATTTGGGAATCCTGCCACCGGTAGCGTCACTGCCTCAGGTTTATGCGGATATTGCAGCGACGGGTGCGAACGCCGTCAGAATACCTATAGATGACCTCACCAGTGCCCAGGCAGAAGTCCATGTAAACCTGTGTAAGCAATATAAGTTAGTGTGCGTGTTTACCTACGTTCTCTCTGCCGGTTACGTGGATAATTTCGCCGCTCCCGGTGTAATGGACGTGCTTAATGTGTGGCCACGTTTTACCGATTTGCTTAAAGCGAACACGGACTACATTGTCGTAGACCTGTCGAGCGCAAATGCGGGCAACAGTGCAGAATTCGACTATTACCGATCTGTTTATCAAACTATGATTCAAATGATGCGGATTTGGGGGATCAAAAATCAGCTGATCGTTAGTGGCGCCAATTGGGGCCAGGATTGGGGCTTTATGATGCGTGATATTGCTGAAACCTTATTATCATTCGACTTGCAGAAAAACACCGTCTTGTCAGTGCATATGTACGAAGCCTACCGGGACCCGCAAACCGTTCGCAGTTACCTTGAAAGCTTTACCACGCGCAATTTGCCCATCATGATTGCCGAGTTTGGCCCCATAAAGCGCGACCGATTAAATGAATACGCAAACCCCTTCACAACGACAGATGTAGCTGTCGATTCAATCATGAATATCAGTCAGGAATTAAATGTTGGGTACTTAGGGTGGAATTGGAGTGGTTACAAAGCTCCGCAATCGAACCTACCGGACTACACGCCTCTCAACATAGTGACCGATTTTGATCCGCAACAGATAACGCCTTGGGGCAACCAACTTATCAACAGCGACAAAGGTATTAAAGCCACGGCAAAAGCAGCAACGCATTTTACTGAAGGTAGCTCGAGCTCGAGTTCAAGCTCAGTGGGTAATCAGCCGCCAAAAGCCGAGATTACCTATGAATTCACAACTGCTCCCTGCGGAGCTTTGGCAGGGCAGGTCAATGCCATCGCATCGGACCCCGAGAACGATCCGATAACCTTCACCTGGGAAATTTACGATGCTACCACCAAGTTCTCGAATAATGAGAACGGACAGTCCTTTTTCCTGACCTGGCCGGCCCAGTCGGACATCACCCTTGGCCTAACGATGTTCGATGGCAATGATAACGTTGTCAAGGTAGTAAAAAGACTTGGTAAAAATACAAATCTAGATACTTGTGCCAGCTCCAGCTCCAGCTCCAGCTCACGCACCAGCTCCAGTTCAAGCTCAAGAATAATTTCCAGCATTGGCTCCAGTTCCGTTTATAGTTCCAGCTATGGCTCCAGTTCGAGCAGAGGTACCACCAGTGCATCAAGCAGTAGCAGGTCCAGCAGTTCATCATCCGTTGCAACGCAAGGTAATTGCCGATATGTGATCAACAGCCAGTGGGACAAAGGCTTCAGCGCGTCCATTCAAATTAAAAACAATGGAAAGCACCCAATTAAAGGATGGGACGTTCAATGGCAATACAGTGATAAGTCCACCGTCACTGACTCATGGAATGCAAAACTAAAAGGCCACAATCCTTATTCTGCGAAAAACGAGAAATGGAATGAGACCATTCACCCGGGGCAAACTGTTGAATTTGGTTTCAACGGCAAAAAACCAGCGGGCCCTGCGCAAATTCCTGTGGTCAAGGGTCCGGTTTGCCAATAATACATATAGCCGCCTAAGGGCGGCTTTTCTTGTTTGAATAGGGAAGGTTTTACGACTATAAAATTATTTTTAAAATTTTAAAAATCACGCAAGGAATATATGCAGGCAACAGCTAATTCTTTATTTACTAAAATCCATAAAGAAAAAAATCAGGGCGACTAACCGCTCTGATTTTTATTCTGCATAATTTCCTGATTCCGAGCCAGGCCTTTAGGTTTTAACAGGGTCAAACTATTTTGTCGCAGCTGCGCCTATTCCAAAGCCGCCATTATTTTCTGCACAAATTCTTTCATATTGTTCATAAATTTTATCTGTACCAGTGTGAGTAGCTTC
This sequence comes from uncultured Gammaproteobacteria bacterium, assembly GCA_966096785.1. GTDB lineage: Bacteria > Pseudomonadota > Gammaproteobacteria > Pseudomonadales > Cellvibrionaceae > Cellvibrio. Next base: position 9,706 of record CBHTVU010000097.1, read on the forward strand.
TTCTACTTCGTAATGCCAACCATTTGGCTCATCATTATTTGTATAACGTTTCGCTGGTATAGTTACAGTGAAAGGGCGAGTGTAAACCGTAGGGTCGTCAATTACGGCGACGTAGTTGTATCGAGTACGTTCGTCATTAAAAATATAACGCTCCTGAATTTTTGCATTCTCGGAAATAAATTCACCCGAGCGTCCAAGCAAAGCTTTGCCATTTTGGTTAGCAACATCCACAACTAAAGTATTACCGTCCCAATGTCCGCGTGAATCTCCGTTCCATAATTTAATATTTTCATGGAGATGGGGTTTACCATCCAAATGGATAATTCGCGTACCCGAATTGAATTGGAATAGCACATAGCCGGGATACTGACTAATTTCGTAACCATGCCAATAAAGCGATTTAGGAATGCCAGCCGGTGCGCAACGTGCGAGCGGCTCCACCCATTCCTCTTTTACGGGATTATGAAAACCAATCTGGAATTCTTTTACTTTTTCCACCGTCCAAGGTTGCAGGGGCAAAAGCCCATCAACAGGATCGGTCACGCGACTGGGGGCTCGCTGTGAACGCGGCTTATTACTAGGGCGCTGATTTGGGTCGTTGGGAATACCGCCCTGCGGATCAGTAAAATTATTATGATTTGCGATAGTGTTCGACCAGCGCCCTTGTACATCGGGCTGACCATCCTGCAACCGTGGTCCTTTCCAGGCGCCCGATTTTATTTCCGGATAACTGGTTTCGATTTGAATTCCGCCACCCTGAGCGTGTAAACCATTGCTGACAGAAAAACCAACGGCAAAAAATAATGCGTTTGCGATTGCAACCCTGAGATGTCGATTAAATTTTTTCATTATATTTCTCCACAAATGCCATTAATTACTTGGTGGGTTTGGCGGGTGGTTTAGGTGGATAGTACTGATCGTAGTCGAGTGTGAACCTATAGTCCTCGATCAGCTGAAAATCTTTTTCGCGGTGACGATACAAAATCACCGTCAAACTCCACGGGCGGGAATATACTTTCTTATCTTCAATGGTGGCGTGGTATTCGATAGTATTTTTATCCAGAAATTTCCAATTTTCGACCACGTGCAATTCATCGCTGTGATAATTACCTACCCGGTCAAACCAGGTTTTGTCATTAAAATGTTTGGCGTCAACAATTAAAGTATCGCCCTCCCAATGACCGCGCGAATCACCCAACCACCAATCGTAAGGATCTTTGGGGTGATCGGTATTGTTAGTAAAAATTGTACGTACTGAGTGGCCGAATTGATGGACTATAAATAAATCTTTTTCGCGCTGAAAAATTTGAAACGGGGAAGGGTAATAAATTCCGCGCGGCACACCTAAGGTAAAACCTTTTGATGCGGGATCAAGGGTTTGTCTTTGCTCAAAATTTTTTTTTCTTTGTTCCAAAACCTCAGGCAAATAAGGCAAAATTTTTCCGTCTACAACGCCTGCACCAGGAGGCGCATCTTTGCGATTGGAATGTGGTTCCAGGTCGTAATCGGCATCAGATAAAGATTGCCAAATCCCGGAAAAATCTGGTTTACCGTTAGCGAGACGTGGAATATCATTATTGCCATAGGCTTGTGTACTTTTATGTAAACAGGCTGTTAACACAAACCCTGCCACAAGCACACAAGATACTTGCACAGCCCACCGTAAAACTTTGCTAAATGATTTCAAAGTTGAACCCCTTGCCGATTAGTTTGTTGGCGCGCTAGTAGTTTGTGTAGCAGGTGCGTCAGGAGCGCCACCAGTGGAAAAAGTGCGGCCATCCGACGTAGTCACTGTTACGGCGTAACCAAAATTCAAACCGCTTTTAGCACGATAACCTTTGATATTAATTTCGGTACCAATAGGCAAACTGGCTTTGGTAATTCCCTTTTGTTTCAAGCTGAATGGAGCACCAAATTCAAAACCCCAATTGGTTTTTTTCCCATCAGCACCAACCACATCAAAATAAAGCCAGCTGTGTGGATTAACTAATTCCAACTTACTGATAGTTCCTTTCAACTCGATGGGTTGCTTTGCATCGAACTCCGCACTAAATGCGTGATGAGCTTGAACCAAAGGAGAAAAATAAGCAGGTGCTATCAACACCACACCACATAAAAACAATTTATTTTTCATAACGTTTTCTCCAATAAACTAATCTTGTTTTATTGACTGATTCATTTACTTCTAGCAGCAATATTTAATACCTAACCTATAAATAGGATCATTATTTAGAGGGCCTTACATCTCCCGGGTACCAGAATTTTGAATGACAAGCTTCACAGGCGTGCTCAACATGAGCACCAGCCTCTTCAAGTGCTTCAACATTTTTGTCATCAATTGCTTTTAACACTTGATCACTTGCCAATTGCAATTGTTCGGCGTGCCGTAAAAAATCATCCCATTCTGCATTGATTAATTTTTCAATCTGTTCAGCATGAAGTTCCGCACCACCACTTGAGGTAACTGCCCCTGGTTCTGCAACTTTGCGTCCTTTGACTGCAAGCAAGTTATAGACTTCACGCAGAGTAACCGCATGTTGATGCAGCTTTTGCCAGTCTTCATCTGTCTGCGGTTTCTTCTCCTCTACACCCTCGGCAGTACTGATGGTAGAAACCGAATTCCAAATTGCATCAACATTAGGATCAACTATGGATAGCATGATTTCTCGCACACTCGCGAGTGGTTTAAACACAGATACAGGTTCTGGCAATTTACCGGGTTGATCGCGCGAACAACCCAGTGTTATTGCTAAAGTAACAATCATCGCAGTCAAAATAATTTTTTTCATGTTCGTAACTCACCGAAATTTTTATTGTTCATGTTTTTCTGCGTACTCATCTTTCGGGCTTATTTTTCCATTAGGCAGCGAAAAAGCCTATAGCACGACCTGCCACAGCCACCGAAAGCCATAGCAGAAGATTTACCAAAGCCATCAGTTGAGATACCAAACCAGAAAAATTTACTTTACCAAGCAGTACTCCCAGCACCAAAAAGTGTGAGACTAAAGCGGCAACCAGTAATTTCATTTTTAGCCAGAATGCCGGGTTAGGTTCATAAAGCTCTGCACTGGGCAATAACATAAACGCACCGGATACAACAACGAATAGCAAACCAATCAAAACCGCAGGCTGTGATTTTTTTTTCAACTCGAGCGCCGTGAAATCAGTAAAATTACTGCCCAGCACACGCAAACTTATTAGCAGGCTCGACGTTAATATCAACAAAAAACCCGTTATATGAATCAACTGCGCAACTGTGCCGTAGATAAGTGGTGCTTGCCCAAGTTGTGTTGCGAATTCCGTGTTTTGAATCCAATGAAAAAACTCAGCTGTTGTCATGGATTAACCTAAATTTAATTACCATCGTAGTAGGGAATAAGGCGCCCTAAAATAATGACAGCTGACCACGAAATTAATGAAAACCAACCAGCTACTTTAGCGCCAGAGGGTAAAGTGTAAGTCTCTGAATTGGATAACCGCCTGCCGTAACCCAGCTCAAACCACACAGCGTTGAGACCTGCAATTAAAATCAATAATAATTTCAATGGAAAAATAAATGTTGCTAATAGTTTTGGACCTGTCGCAAAAACCAATAACACACCAGTCAAAAAAGTAACTACAAACCCACCCACAGCCCAGGGTCGCAAACTTGATAACACACGATACGCTGGCACAGAACGGAACAATATACCCACCAGCCGCAAATCAATGATCGCCAGCAATCCAAAAGAAAATACCAAACTTAATAAATGCGAGCCCTCTACCAACGGATAAACATATAGCGATTCGGCCAGCGATGTGCCTAAATCCGACTCGTACAAACGCTGCAAAAATTGTTGCGCACTCATACTTCCCCAACTCCTAAAACCTCACATGGATTTGCGCCCATTGATAATTTGCAATATTCCAGACACGGCAAAAACCGTGGTAGGTCAGTCGCCTTGAATCCAATCAGAAGTCACAACAACAATTAAAACCAGGTACGTGAGTTCGGCACACGCGGCCAGACACTGGTCTTACATTCAAGGGTTCACTTGAGCCGTTTTAGCAATACTCATACCAGAGTAATATTCAAAAAATTGCGCAAATTTCACACATTTAGCTGAATTTCAAGCTGAAATATAAACATCTGAACTCAAATTTCATTTGAGCAGATTGATATTGAGCTTCCACTGTTATTAATTACGCAGCGAGCAGCAAAAAAAGTTTTATTTCTAACATTTGGTGTCGACAACAACTCCG
>CBHTVU010000098.1:0-13831 GCA_966096785.1 uncultured Gammaproteobacteria bacterium
AGTGCAGCCACAAAATCTTCGGTGGTAACTGCTTGACCATCATGGCGATCAAAATATAAATCTGTGCCTTTGCGGAAATCTTCTTTGCCTAACAAGTTCGCAAGCATGCGAATAATTTCGGCACCTTTTTCGTAAACTGTCATTGTGTAGAAATTGGATATTTCAATATATGACTCAGGTCGAATCGGATGCGCCATTGGTCCTGCGTCTTCAGCGAACTGCAAGGTGCGTAACAAACTGACATCTTCAACGCGCTTTACGGTGTGCGACCCCATGTCTGCTGAAAATTCTGAATCACGATAAACGGTGAAACCTTCTTTCAAACTTAATTGGAACCAGTCGCGGCAAGTAACACGGTTACCGCTCCAATTGTGAAAATATTCGTGTGCAACTACACCTTCAACGCGCTGAAAGCCTGCATCGGTAGTTGTTTCAGGTTTTGCTAATACGCAAGAAGTATTAAAAATATTGAGGCCTTTATTCTCCATGGCTCCCATATTGAAATCATCAACAGCAACGATCATAAAAATATCAAGATCATATTCGCGACCATAGACCTCTTCATCCCAACGCATAGAATTTTTGAGGGATGTCATGGCGTGTTCACATTTATCCAAATCCTTAGGCTCTACATAAATTTGTAAAGTGACTTCACGCTTGGAACAAGTGACGAATTTATCTTCGATATGTGCAAGATCTCCCGCAACCAATGCAAATAGATAGGCTGGTTTTTTAAACGGATCATGCCAGGTAGCAAAATGGCGGTTATCATTTAAATCCCCCTTGCCTACCAAGTTACCGTTCGACAAAAGCACCGGAAATTTTCTATCAGCCACTACTGTTGTAGTAAATTCGCTCATTACATCCGGACGATCAAGGTAATACGTGATTTTACGAAACCCCTCAGCTTCACATTGTGTGCAATACATGGTGCGCGATTTGTAGAGGCCCTCAAGCGATGTATTTTTTTCCGGATAAATTTTGGTGACGCTCGTGAGTAAAAATTGCGCAGGTGTATTTTTTATGGTGAGAGTTTCTTCACCAAATTCGTAAGCACTTTCTGGGATTGCTTGACCATTGATAGCAATAGAAATTAATTCGAGATCCGTTCCATGCAAGGTCAACTGCGAAGCTTTACTAAACGCAGCAGGATTAGTAGTTAACGACAAATTAGCCGTAACCAAGGTATAACCATCGTGAATATCGACATGCAGTTGCGTTTTGGTAATTAAATAATCGGGAACTTTATAATCTTTTAAATAAATTGCCTGAGGCTGCTGTTCTATAACTGACATATAAAATTCCTTAAATTATTCAACCCACTTTATAGGTTTTTCAGTTTCAGCGTGCTCATGATCATGAGCATGATCATCGCCGCAAAATGTGTGAGGTTCCGGCGGAATGTAACCTGTGTGCTCTTCGGGTGGTAAATTTTTATGTTCGTAAGCAATCACAGCTTGCATACACAATTGTCGCTGCTCGCTGGACAATTTATTGCCGTCCGGCCATTTGCCTATTTCAACCGCCAATTTCAGATTTTGATAAATATCCGGGGTAATGCTATTGAGTAACTTCTGTAAATCCATGGTAAATCTCTATTACTAAATTTAATGACTTAAAGTCACCGTACTTTTAATTTTGTGACGGTGCTTTTTTTACAATCAAACAAGCAAATGCGGCGCCCGCCAATAAACCGCCCACATGCGCAGCGTTGGCAACTCCTCCACCAATAAAATAATCAATTGCACCCGTCATACACAGGACTAACCAAAACAACATAAAACCAAGAACACTTGCAGGTACAGCTGTTAATTTGTTAGGCGCCAACTTTTGGCTGACAATAATGAAACCCACCAATGCATAAACTACACCTGACATACCACCAAAATTAGTATTGGGTTGCCAAAAATATTGCGCAGCATTTGATATCGCAGCCGTAGATGCAAAAAATAACAAATAGGTAGACCTACCTAAATAAAGCTCCAAACGCCGCCCTAAATCCCACATCCATAAACTATTAAAAATAAAATGCAAAAAACCGAAATGTAAAAATGCCGGAGAAATAATTCGCCAAATTTCACCAGAAGCCAAAGTTTTTTCAAGCGTAATAAAATATCCAAAACTTACTTTCTGGAAAGTAAACCAGTGCATAAGCCCCAGGCTATCGTTCATCGCAACAATAAGTGCTCCCAGAGCACTTAAGGCAATAAGCACCGAGGTCACTGGCGAGCCCAATATTTGCTCAATGAGGGGTTGCGTAACCGCCGATGGAGTATCCTTGGTTGCAACGTCTTGTTGAATAACTAAAGTGCCCTGCGCAACTTCATCTAAAAATTGCGTAATAGGCCCAACCATTCTTGGGTCTGTCACAGCCAAAATCTGTTCGCCCGCTTCTTCATAAATGCGATGCTGAATTTGTCGCTCTCGCAGGAAGCCTGTGATGTGCGTTAAATCTGTATTTAAAGGAAATTTTTTTACTACAATCCAATTCACAATAGGCTCTTCTAGTCAAATATTTTCATCAGGGATCAACATATTCCCACACAAATTTTTGTTCTTGCAACTGCTGCTCGCCGTCCATTCTATAGGCGACCAACCGCCCGTATTTTACTGCACTATAATCCAGACAAGCGATATTACTCGTGATAGGTTTCGGATTACCTTTTAGCCAGTAATGGCCTACAAATAATGGTGGCTGATCCAAACCGTAACGCACCATTTTTGCACGGTGATCCTGTGCAATAGGGAGTGCGGCAATTTCAGCGGGAATAGGATCAGGCTGAAATAATAAATCACCATAAGTCTCTGCTTTATCCGCCCAAAATTTGGTGCGGAAGGTACTGCGAACATGGCCTTCCTGCGTGACAACTTTTACACCCTCCGGTAATGGAAAAACAACACCGCGTGTGAGCACTTGAATTGCATGTGACTCAGGAGTGTTCTTACAAACACTTTGATGTAAAAAATTTTCATCAAAATGCCCGCCACCAAAAACAGATTTGTGATGCGTAATAATGTCATGGTCCCAACAGGCATGCACAACTCTAAACATATTTCGCTGCTGAGCCGAACCAAACTCCATAAAAAGTGGCAAGGTTCTAAACCACTCCAACATTTCCGACCACTCGTGAGGATAATCGGAAAATTGCTCCAGGGTTTCAGCGATTAATGCGCAGTTGGCCGAGTTGTGTGGGCGTAGATACTCACAGTTTGATGCTGCCGAGTGCCGGATTCTTTCACAATAGGTCAGTGCATTATATTCATGGTTACCTAACACCATATGCGCACTGCCCTTCTGCACCATTGCATGCACAAGTAAAAGGGCTTCCCGAATATTGGGGCCACGATCAACAATATCGCCTAAAAAAATAACGCGACGTTTTTCATGCTGATAAACCCCCTGGATTTTTCTATAACCCAAGCGTTGTAACAATCGTTCCAGTGATGTAGCGCAACCATGCACATCACCAATCAGATCGTAACCTTCTACCGGGGGTAATGCAGAATCAGATGAAACAAAATTGACCATAGATGCACGTTAATCTGTGAGTAAATGCCCACCCCAACCTAATTTTGTACGGCAACGTTCATAAAAATTATATTCGGCGGGATGTAACAATTTTAATAAATCCGGTTTTTTACGAATATGGATTTCATCGCCCATGCTCATTTCAAAATGATTATGACCGTCGCAAGAAATCATGGGAATCGCACGGCTATGTTCACCCACACGAATCATAATATGACTGCCACCGGCTACTACCATGGGGCGACTACTCAAGGTGTGGGGATTCATAGGAACAAGTGCAATCGCATCAAGATTAGGATGTAGAAGCGGACCGCCACCACTCAACGAATAAGCTGTTGAACCTGTAGGTGTTGATACAATAATACCGTCCGACGATTGCGTGGTAACGAAATAACCATCCACATAAATTTCGTATTGCAACATGTGAACAAACTGACCAGGATGCAACACAACTTCATTTAGAGCTTCACTGGAGGCAATAGTTTCACCTAAGTGAATGATAGACATGTCGAGCAAAAAGCGCTCTTCCAATACATATTTTCCCGATAAAACTTCATCCACTTTTATTTCAATTTCTTCGGGCATAATATCGGTTAAAAATCCAAGTCGCCCGCGATTCACACCCAATAAAGGCACATTGTATTTCGCGAGCGCGCGTGCACCGCGCAATAAGCTTCCGTCACCACCGACCACAATGACCAAATCGCAGAGCTGGCCAAGATCATCTGCATTCACAATTTTGTAGCCGGTTTGCAGCAACGGATCGTTTACCAATAAACCCGCCGTCTCTTCTTCAAGAACAATTTGCACGCCACGGCTTTGTAAAAAGCTGATAAGACGTTTCAATGAATAGGTTGCCCGCTCATTATGAAGGTGACCAATAAGGCCGATAACGGAAAAGTCAGTCATATCTCTCACAACCAAATTGATTATTAGGTTTGCCCAATGCCTGAGCGTTATTTTGGATTATTATACCGCTAAGATTACCACTAAACCCAATAACACTTGTTGGACATATTTATGAAGATCTACCTGCTTGCCGTCAGTTTAATCCTGTGTCTGAGCAATTGTAGCGACAAACATAATCAACAAGCGTTAGGAACACTGGAGCGAGACCGGGTGGTATTAAAAGCAACTGCAGCAGAAATTATTCTCGCTGAACCTATTCGCGAAGGTAACTTCGTAAAAAAAGGCGATTTACTGGTTCAACTGGATGATACACAAGCACAAGCAAATCTTAAAAAAGCGGAGGCCAATCTTGCCAACGCAAAAGCGAATCAGGCAAAAATGCGCCATGGGGCACGAGCTGAAGATATAGAAGCAACACGCGCGCAGCTGGACCGTGCACAAGCACAAGTTATACAAGCGAATGCAAATTACAATCGTACCGCAACACTTCTGCAACAAAAAATGATTGGGCAAGCCGAGGTGGATAATGCTCGCAGCCTTCGTGATTCCGCGCAGGCGGATGTTCGTCGCGCCACTCAAAATTTATTGGCCCTCACAAACGGCACGCGACCGGAAGATTTGCAGGCAGCTGATGCACAAGTAGCAGAAGCCGAAGCAAATATTGCCCTTGAGCGTTACAAATTAAGTCAACTAAGTATTACCGCAACACGCGACGGTTTTCTGGACCGGCTGCCAAAATATATCGGTGAGCGCGCTACAGTTAATGATCCACTTGCGATTTTATTAACAAGTAACGCACCTTACGCACGTGTTTACATTCTCGAACCTGTTCGTACAAGATTAAAAGCTGGTCAAATATTAAAAGTTCATGTGGATGGCTATGAGAAATCTTTCGAGGGAACATTGCGCTGGGTTTCGCAAGATCCCGCATTTACTCCCTATTACGGGTTAAACGCACGCGACCGTTCATTGCTTACCTATTTAGCGGAAATTGATTTACCGGAAACTGCTAAAGACTTACCAAGCGGCTTGCCTGTGCAAGTGGATATCGACATCAATGTACAGTCGGAAAAATTGCAATGACAACTATTGCAATTGAAACACAAGATCTAACACATAAATTCGGAAATTTTACCGCAGTAGATAATTTAAATTTATCTATACCGGCGAAAACAATTTACGGATTTCTCGGGCCCAATGGATGCGGTAAATCCACCAGCATGCGTTTAATCACCGGTTTGCTTACCCCCTCAAGTGGAAAAATTCATGTCTTGGGAATGGATATTCCACAACAAGCCGAAGCGCTACGGCTGCGTATCGGCTACATGACTCAAAAATTTTCGCTCTACGAAGATTTAACCGTGAATGAAAATTTAAACTTTATTGCACAAATCTATAATCTGAATCCTTCAACCAGTAAGCGACGCATTAGTGAACAACTTGCCGCTTATGAATTGAATGAACGCAGCACACGCCTCGCTGGTAGCTTGAGCGGAGGGCAACGCCAGCGGCTTGCCCTAGCCTGTGCAACGCTGCATAAACCGGAACTACTTATTCTTGATGAACCAACATCTGCAGTGGACCCAGAGAATCGCCGCGACTTTTGGGAAAAATTGTTTGATCTTTGCGATCAGGGAACCACTATTTTGGTATCCACACATTACATGGATGAAGCGGAACGCTGTCATGGTATTGCGATTTTGGAAAGTGGTATCAAACGCGCAGATGGTTCACCCACTCAATTAATGAAAGATTTGGGTGCTCAGGTTGTGGAAATTGATGGCGATAATCTTCGCCAATTGAAACTGCAATTAACGTCGAACTCCAATGTCATTTCCGCTGCTCAGCAAGGCACGCATTTACGCGTTCTTATCAAAGAAAATATTGAACAACCACAACATTGGTTACTGGAAGAATTTTCGAGCGTGATGCAGGGCAGAAACTTAACCTTAGTGCGCCCGAGTCTTGAAGATGTATTTGTACACTGCACTGGCGAGGGCAGACAATGAATACCTCTGCAAGCATTCGTAATTCGTTACAACGTATTTACGCCATTCTCATAAAAGAGCTGCGTCAGCTAGCACGAGATCGACCTACTTTTGGCATGATCGTGATGATCCCCTTGATTGAATTACTTCTTTTTGGATTTGCTATAAATACCAACGTGCGCAACTTACCCGTTGCATTGGTGGACAATAGTCATAGTGAAATTGCACGAGCCATTGTTGCTGATTTAACAGCCACACAAGTTGTGCGATTTATTCAGGATTACTCCACGCCTGATGAAGCAGGAAATGCATTAACACGCGGAGAAGTGCGAGCAGCACTCATTATTCCGAGGGATATAGCACAGCGATTGGATGATGAGCGCCCCCTTGCACAATGGATTATTGATGGCTCGGATAATATGGTGGGCAATGCTATTTTTGCATTAAAAGATATGCCATTGAATACGCTGAATTCCCGCGCACAAGCACTTGGATATAGCAGCAAAAAATCCACATTTGAAATGACAATTTTTTACAACCCTGAACGGCGTTCGGCCATTAATATAGTGCCCGGTCTAGTCGCGATTATATTGACTATGACCATGGTGCTTTTTACATCTGCCGCATTAGTACGCGAACGTGAACGCGGAAATTTGGAATTATTGATTACTACACCCGTAAAACCTATGGAGCTAATGATTGGCAAAATTGTGCCCTATGTATTTGTTGGGCTCATTCAAATGTCAATTATTCTTGGATTGGGACAACTGATTTTTGATGTGCCGATTAGCGGCAGACTGGATCAATTGCTTTTAGCTGCACTGGTATTTATTAGTGCGAGCTTAACCCTGGGTATGTTGATTTCGACTGTAGCAAAAACGCAACTGCAGGCAATGCAGCTCACTGTATTTTTATTAATACCCTCCATTTTGCTTTCCGGTTTTATGTTTCCCTACGAGGGAATGCCACTCCTCGCGCAATGGATTGCTGAGGCATTGCCAGCGACTCATTTTATTCGCCTGATTCGCGGCATTGTTTTGCGTGCAGCGACCCTGATAGATTTGTGGCCGGATTTAGTATGGCTACTGGGCTTTACGGTAATAGGCTTGCTTGTAGCGGCAAAACGGTTTAAAAAGCGTTTAGATTAATCTTTTAACCTCAATGCAACCTTTGATTTACGTACCATTCTTTTAAACTCTGTTGAAATCATTCAATCAACAACAATTGCAACGACAATAACCCAAGGAATCCAAGATGAAAGTCGACAATATCTTACAAACTATTGGTAATACTCCTCACGTTCGCATTAATAATTTGTTCCGCAAGGATATTGAAGTGTGGATGAAGGTTGAACGTTTTAATCCAGGCAGCAGTATTAAAGACCGTATTGCATTGGCTATGGTTGAAGATGCCGAAGCTAAGGGGCTTCTCAAAAAAGGAACCGTTATTGTCGAACCTACCTCAGGTAATACAGGAATTGGATTGGCCTTGGTGTGTGCAGTAAAAGGTTATCGCCTGATTTTGACTATGCCGGAGTCAATGTCGATTGAACGCCGTAAAGCAATGAAAGCTTACGGCGCAGAACTGGTGCTAACAGCAAAAGAATTAGGTATGGGCGGCTGCATTGCCAAGGCCAATGAAATTGCAGCTGAGCATGAAAGCGCCTGGATTCCACAACAATTTAATAACGAAGCAAATGTAGAGATTCATCGCAATACCACTGCCCAGGAAATTCTTGCCGATTTCCCTGAGGGTGTTGATTACTTAATTACGGGCGTTGGCACCGGCGGCCATATTTCCGGCTGCAGTGAAGTATTAAAACGCAAATTCCCGAACTTAAAAACATTTGCTGTTGAACCTGCAAAGTCACCGGTTATCAGCGGTGGAGAAAAAGGTCCACATCGTATTCAGGGAATTGGTGCCGGTTTTATTCCGCAAGTTCTGAATAAGGCTACGCTTGACGGTACGGTACTCGTAAGCGAGGAAGATGCATTTGAAATGGCGCGCCAAAGTGCCTTGAAGGAAGGAATTTTTGTAGGTATTTCGTCGGGTGCAACACTTGCCGCGCTTGCGCAAAAACAACACGAAATGCCAGCAGGTAGTCGCGTTATTATTTTCAGCTACGACACGGGTGAACGCTATTTATCGATAGAAGATTTGTTCTGATTAGATTTTAGAAATAAAAAAAGGGGATTGAAAAATCCCCTTTTTTTATTGTGATAATTAAGTTTTATTCTACTGCAACTACCACTACCGATTTCGCTGGTAACTTAACATTTAACTTGCCATTTTTTGCTGACGCGCTGAATGGCGCAGGTTTGATAGTTTCAGGTTTGTCAAAAGTGTTATGGGCATCCATAACTTTTGAAGTCAGTATACGACCCTTCGCACCTGATACTTTTTGACTGCCAAGATTTACGGCTACATCCAAATCCTCTTTAGGATTTGCATTAACAAATGCAAGGTAGATTTTACCATCTACACCACGTGCTGCTGATACACTAAGACCAGGAATGCTGCTTGCACCCAATGTGTATTTTGGATTGTTACTAATCACTGTAGGCAACGAGGTTGCGTTCTGGAAGGGTTTGTACAAATCATAGGTATGATAGGTGGGAGTTAAGATCATTTTGTCTTTGTCCGTTAATATCATCGCCTGCAACACGTTAACCATTTGTGCAATATTTGTCATGCGAACACGATCGGCGTGCGCATGAAAAATATTTAAATTCAACGCAGCAACAACCGCATCGCGCAAACTATTTTGTTGATAGAGGAAGCCTGGGTTGTCACCTTTTTCAGTGTCATACCATGTGCCCCACTCATCCACATCAAACGCGATTTTTTTCTCCGGATCGTTTTTATCCATTACCTTTTTATTATTGGTAATAAACTCATCCATGCGCAAAGTGCGCACCATGGTTGACATCCAATCTGTTTCAGAAAAATTAAGCGCAGCGCCTTTCACTTTCCAGTCGCTGGTAGGTAAGGTGTAATAATGGAAACTCACCGCATCAAAATTTAATGCCCAATCAGGTTTGATATTCGCAGTTAAATAATCTGCCCAGCTGGTGTCATCTGTGTGACCGCCGCTTGCGATAAATTTTGGGCGATTATTTTCAGGAGTTTTAAAAAAACTACCCCAATGATTGTAGAGACTGGTGTAGTACGCAGGTGTCATGTGTCCGCCGCAACCCCAGGCTTCGTTACCAATTGCGAAGTAAGCAATTTTAAAAGGTTTATCGCGACCATTTTTACGACGCAGTTCCGCGAGGGTAGATTTACCTTCAGCGGTCATATACTCCAACCACTCAGATGCCTCTTGCGGAGTACCTGTTCCCAAGTTGCCGTTTATATAAGCATCTGCACCAACCATCTCGGCAAGATCAAAAAATTCGTGTGTACCCACGGCATTATTTTCTTCAACACCGCCCCAATTAGTATTAACTTTTACAATTCGATTAGCACGTGGCCCAATTCCATCGCGCCAATGATATTCGTCCGCAAAACAACCACCGGGCCAGCGAATGAGTGGGACCTTCAAATCTTTTAACGCGCCTACTACGTCGTTACGCCAACCTTTGGTATTAGGAATTTTGGAGTCAGGACCAACCCAGATACCTTCGTAAACTCCACGGCCCAAATGCTCGGCGAATTGGCCATAAATATCTTTATGAATAACGGGACCAGGTTTCTGCACATCCACAACTACTTCAGCTTTATCGGCCGCAAAAACACTTGCAGCTACGAAGCCAAGACTCAATAAGCTTGCCTTGAGTTTTAACATAGGATTCTCCAAATAAGTTTTTTGTTCTGTCTTCTCTAATACGCTATTTTTTTGCAACGCAATCATAACGCTTAAAATGTTATTATCATACAAATTTACAAAAAATTTACGATTGAGCGAAAAGTGAAGTCAATAAAAAAGCCGAACCTTTGAGGGGTCGGCTTTAATACTAGGCGATATTTTTTGTTAAAAAAAATTATTGAATAAATTTGCCGCTCACATCTAATGTCATTGCGTCTAAATGCACAACCACGCTAGTTGCATTTGCATCAGTAGCATCGGCAGCGAGAATAACTTTGTAATCACCTTCAGCAATTTTCCACGTTTTTGAAGCAGTCTCGTACACACCAACCAAACGTGGATCGACAGTAACACTCGCACTCATACTCGCTCCAGCTTTCAATTCCACTTTTTGGAAACCACCTAAACGCTTTGGAGATTCCCATTTCGCAGCTACCGGGGCAACGTAAACTTGAGCAACTTCTTTACCTGCAATTGAACCTGTATTTTTAACAGTGAAGCTGGCATTGATCAGGCCTTTTTTCACATCCGCTTTTAAATTAGAAAAAGCAAACTCGGTGTAGGACAAACCGTGACCGAAAGGAAATAAAGGCTTGAGTCCTTTTAAATCAAACCATTTGTACCCAACTGCGGCACCTTCTTTATATTCAACAGTGAACCGCGCGTTCTTGACTTCAGGATAGCCATCCAACACAGGTCTGGGTAATTGCGATTCAGAGGCAGGGAAAGTTGCCGGTAAATGTCCTGACGGGTTTACCTCGCCAAACAATACACGCGCTATAGCCTCACCACCTTGAGTGCCGGGATACCAAGCTTCAACCGCGGCACCAATACTACCAAGCCATGGCATAAGCACCGGCCCACCGGTTTGTAAAACGACAACTGTTTTGGTGTTTGCTTTGGCAACGGCATCTACCAATGCATCCTGATTATCTGGCAGCGACAGATTTGGAACGTCTACAGATTCAGCAGTCCATTGGTTAGCAAACACCAGTACCACGTCACTTTCAGCAGCCAGTTTTGCAGCAGCAGCTAAGTCACTACCATCATTGTAACTAACGCTCGCCTGAGGTACGCGTGCTTGAATTGCTTTTAGTGGTGACGATGGGTAATACAACATTGGGCCAGGAAATACGCTTGGGCCACCTTTGAACGCGGCACCACCCACAGGGTAAACCTGTGAAGAGCCGCCACCGGAGAGCACACCTACATCAGCATGGGAACCGATAATGGCAATTTTCTTTGCAGTCTTACTGAGCGGTAAAAGCTTGTTGTCATTCTTCAACAAGACCATGCTCTCTTCCGCATCTTTTTGAGTAACAGCTGCGTGAGCCTTGAAATTAATTGCGCCGGGATTTGGTGAAACCGGATTATCAATCACACCAAATTCAAACATGGCGTGGAGAACACGACGTACCATATCGTCAAAGCGTGCTTCTGAAACCCAACCATTTTGAACAGCTTCCTTGAGCGCCCCACCAAAATATTCGGAATGGTCAAAAGGAATACCAGACTGCTGATCCAAACCGTTGTTGGCAGCTTGCGTTGTACTGTGGGTAGCGCCCCAATCAGACATCACCCAGCCTTTAAAGCCCCAATCTTTTTTCAATACTTCATTGAGGAGATAATCATTTTCACAGGCATAGGCCCCGTTAACACGATTGTATGAGCACATCACTGAGCCGGGGTTGCCCTCCTCTTTCGCGATTTGCAAAGCTAACAGGTCTGACATGCGGGCAGATTGATCATCAATCTTTACATCAAGACTGAAACGACCTGTCTCCTGATCATTAAATGCGTAATGTTTTAGAGTGGAGACTATTTGATTTGACTGAATACCACGAATTTGCGCGCCGACAATTTGGCCTGCCAATAAAGGGTCTTCACCAGCGTATTCAAAGTTACGACCATTGCGTGGTTCACGCATGATGTTTACGCCGCCAGCCAGCTGCACATTGAAACCGAATGAACGCGATTCAGAACCAATCATGGCTCCGCCTTCGTAAGCAGTTTTCAAATCCCAGGTTGCGGCGGTAGCAATACCGGATGGCAATGCAGTCGCTTCACGCACAATAGGGCCACTTTGACTCGCAACACCGATTCCGGCATCTGCTTCCCAGATATTCGGAATGCCCAAGCGAGGAATACCGTACAAGAAGCCTGCTGATTGAGGATATGACTCAACCGGGCGTTTAAACTCTTTCCAATTCGCATCGTGGCCGAAATAACCCATCACCAATTTGAGTTTTTCGTCTACGGTCATTTCCTTCAAAACCAGATTGGCGCGTTGCTCTGGTGAAAGTTTTTTATTCATCCAGGCTTGTGGTGCATCTACTGTCACTTTTTTAGGAGCTTCAATAGCGAAGGCAGGCAGGGTGGCAGCTAAAGCAACAGCGCTTGCCAGCAAACTGATTTTTTTGTGAAAAACCATACAACTTCCTCAACAGGTTTTGAGTGATTGAAAAAACATAATTATGTTGGATGAATTAGCCGCGAATAAGAATTGGCCAATCTAAATTGACTGCAATCATAGCCGCTACAGCTGAATCAACCCCGCTTTTTACTAATATTTACGTGTTCTGAATAAAAAATAACCGCTACTTTAAGCAGCGGTTATTCGCGGTGAATTATCTCTATAGCGGGATTTTAACCGTCAGATTATGTCAATTGTTGCCTTATTTTTATATTTGATACAAGTGAAACCTTACGAGGTAACTTGGAGGATGTGAACACTGACTTAAAATCGAAGAGTCGCTATCCGACATTTGGAGGAATAATATTCGAGCTCATAGCTCTAGCGTTGGTAACGCACGCGAATTCCCAGATCAAATGACAAACGAATCTCATCTGCCGATAGCTCCGCAGGAAAATAACAACCCGATATGAGGGCCTGACAAAAGCTGGCGCCTTCGAGATTAGTCTTACGAAAATCTATACCACGTAAATCCGCACCGCGGAAATAAGCATTACTTAAATCCAGACCGTCTGCCTCCAGATTACGTAAATCCAAGCCGCGAAAATCACCTGCTGCCAATTTTCCTTCCGTGGATTCACCTGCTGCTTTGCGTTTATTAAATTCTTCTATTTGCTCAGCGCGCAATAAATCATACAGAGCATTGTGATGGACTATCGGCTTGGTCATAGCAGCTCCTCAGTTACCAACATCTCAACAGGCGAATCAAACAAGTCACCCACGCTAGTAAACTATAGCCCAATGCTTCGATTTTGCGCAGTTACCAGCCAATCCTAATAAAGCAAGTCCTTATAAAATATTTGCCGCTTGATGGTAATTTAAATTAACAGACGGTAGACTTGTATCAAGCTGTTTAAGCAGTAGCGCCACTCAAAAGAAAGACACATCAGAGCGCAACCTTCCGGTCAATACCTCAAATGCCATCAATGGATTCCACCTACTCTGACTGTAGTCATTTGCTTTTATCCATTTTGAGAAGCGCACCATCAAACCAAAGCTCAGGGTCATTACTCTGAAAAAATCCGCTGAGGAATTGTGAGAATGCATTTTATTCACGACGATTTTTTACTTGATACAGAACAAGCCAAAGATCTGTACCACAACTATGCCAAACACATGCCGAT
>CBHTVU010000099.1:0-13803 GCA_966096785.1 uncultured Gammaproteobacteria bacterium
GGCTGGGAAATTATTCCCGAACTCGCGCCTATTGAAGGCGAATTTATTATCGATAAACCCGGCAAAGGTTCTTTCTACGCGACTGATTTGGAATTGGTATTACACACCAAAAATATTCGCAATTTAATTCTTACCGGCATCACCACCGACGTTTGCGTACATACCACAATGCGCGAAGCTAATGATCGCGGTTTCGAATGTGTGTTGGTTGCGGATTGTTGCGCAGCTACAGACCCAGCAAATCATAAAGCAGCGCTGGCCATGATTCACATGCAAGGCGGGGTTTTCGGTGCTGTTGCAAACTCAAGCGATTTATTAACAGCATTAAACAACAACTAAATAACCGGGCTAAGTAATGGAGGTAACTTTGGATAAGCTGCAATGGAATAATTTTTTAAACATCACCTTCGATGATCCAGCAATCAAATGGCAAGATTTTCGCGAAGGTGTGGATATTTTCCCGCTCTACGGCGACGGTTCACCGGGCTGCTCAAGTGCGCTATTACGCTACCACCCCGGCGCACGTATTCCAAAACATCTTCATGTCGGTACCGAATTTTTATTAATTTTATGGGGTAGCCAAAGCGATGAACGCGGACATTACAAAACCGGAAGTTTTCTAATTAATCCCACCGATACCAGCCATGAAATTCTTAGCGAAGAAGGCTGCATAGTGCTCGCGGTTTGGGAAAAGCCTGTTAGGTTTATTAAGGGCTAGCAGGCTTTTAGTACAACTAAAATAGCGCGATCTCTTAAATGCGTCAGTCCGCTGGTCTCTGCACATGCTTGACCCACTCGTTTACATTTAACTTGGCTAGCTTGGTACTTATCGAGGCTAGGGAATTTTTGTCGTTAGCATTTTCGGCTTTAATTGCTGTTTGTTTCTTTAGTTCATCTGTAAGATCAAGTATTTTCTTATCTAAATCTATCTTAAAATCACCATCGGCAGTCGTTACCTGATTTCGCTTGTTTGACAATTCATCATTTATTTCACCGATTCTTTTTTCAGCGCCAGATGAACTTTCAATAGTATCTCGCAATAAATTAAATTTTAATGGGTCAACTATCTCTTTATAAACATAAGGATTGGACCCGTCGGTACTTTTAGATTCCATAATAGATTTTGCCTCCTGACTTTCAAGAACGGAAAAACAAATAAAGGGTTTCAAACTTTCATTTTCAGTGCCTCTAACTCCACATGCAGCTTCAGCATTTTGTTTTTCGGAGAATTTAACTGAAGAATCTCCTTTGTAATAGTCGATTAGAGCATACTGATTGTATATAAAGGGAATAACTGGTTTTTCAATAATATTCTCAAGTCCAATTTTTGCATTTTTCTCAGCATATTTTTTAACAAGACTCTTTTCCTCAGTAGTAAACTCTAAAGCATCCTTTACTTCATCTACATATTTTTTGTCACGGAGAATCAATACCTCTCCAAAAAATTCTTTAGTAGCGCCAGCAGCCAAAAGCATTCTCTCAATTGCCAAATCTTCAGAGCTTTTCTTATCAATATAACTTATTAAAAAATCACCCAAAATAGCACCTCCAGCAGCCTTTACAGTTTCGTAGGCATCCTTTAATAAGCCTGATATGCCGGGGCTTTTCAACACCTCGGCCAGCTGCTTTTTAAATGCAAATCCATCAACCTCGTATAATTGAAAAGAAACTCGATAACTGGAATCGGACTCATGTGTAAATATATATTTTTCATCCTCATCAAGAGGAAAAAGAGTTTTAGATGCAGAATTAAACTTTACATTTGTTGCCTTAAAATATCTTTTGCTATTTATTTCAAGTGGATCCTTGGGGTTTAAAGAAGTTATCGTCGTCAACAACCATAATTCTTTTGATTGCACATTGTTGAAAAATTCTTTAGATTTAGCATTGGATTTAGGTTTAGGATCAGCTTTGGGATCAGCTTTGGGATCAGCTTTGGGATCAGCTTTGGGATCAGCTTTGGCTTTATTTTCTTCAATATTGTAATCACCATCTAGTAAATTTCCTGCGTATACAGCATCAATTTTAATTGAAAACTTACTATTGTTATGAATGAAAACCGGATTTCCTGAAAAATACATACCATACAATTTATCATCAACAAGGCTGAATTTACCATCAACACCCTTAATTGTTAGAAATGATTTACTTGAATGGTACTTGCCCGAATGTGAGCAACCGGTTAAGAGACAGAAAATACAAAGCAGGTAAGATATTTTTTTCATGTTAACAGTCCTTTTATCAAAGCTATTAAATAGTAACTCAGGCTCTTAAAACTATTAAATCTCAATAAAAATGTAGCTGGTGCTGATCTAAAAATTATACAAAGTGCTAATCGATTATTTTTTTCAGTGTTAACTCGTTTTGATATTTATATTGAAATATTTTTCTTAGAAAAACGAGCGTTTAAATCATGCTTTGTTTTCTTAATATCAGATAAATTATCCACATTTAGCAATTACACGACATTACATGATGAAAAGCAGAACCTGCATTAGGCGCCTAAAGCCTCCAATTTAATTCAATATAATTTTTATATATCAGGAAAAGTAATTCAGCGAAGAATTCACGAAGGGGTTATCGAGAAATTACCGAATTAGGTCGGATTATTGCGAAAGCGCCCTAGCAGTTAAGCAATAACATACAGCGTTTATGTTTCGCCAAGCCATCTAGATAAACCAAATAGCAAAGGTTGTTATGGAATACCACGGGATACAATCTCCTATTATTTCTCCTTTACTCTACTTACCGTTTTTTTGTCCTCTGCATTTTCTTTTTTCGGCACATTCGCTGCGACAGTATTCACTGCGACAGCAATTGTCGATTGCCAATTTTTTGTGGCGACTACCTCATCTTCTACTAATTGATCAGACGGGCTTACAACCAGTAGATCTTCTGCATTCAAACCATCAAGAATTTCAACATCGCGACCTAAATCGCGGCCAAGTTTAACGGTGCGGTAAGCGATGCGGTTATCTTTTTCTACGACTGCAACGCGCGGGTTTTGATCGGTAATAATCAATACTGCCGCAGGCACGACCAAGGCTTTAATTCCGCTCGTTAATTTAATATCCACTTCTGCGTAAACACCCGGCAAAATTTTTGCGCCGGGATTTGGCAAAATCAAATCTACCTGGCGTGCTCTTGTATCGGGGTCAATTCCGCCTGCAATGCGTTCGATGGATGCTTTTAATTTTTCACCCGCCTGTTCGCGCAAGCTGACATTCACGGGAGCACCAATTTTTAAGTCATCGGCGTAAGCTTGTGATACCCAAATGGTTAAGCGCAAAGGGTCTGTTTGCGTAATCGCAAATAATTCTTTGCCGCCGTTTGCGATTAAATCGCCAACCTCAACACTGCGACGCGTGATGATGCCGCTGAAAGGTGCAACTATGCTGCGGAAACTTTCGAGTTGCTCTAGGCGTTTAACATTTGCATTGGCCGCATCCAAATCTGCTTTCGCTTGACGAACCGAGCTACGTTTTTCTGCCAGATCCTGTTGTGAAATTGCGCTCTGTCGCTGCTGTAATTGTTCCCAGCGCGCTAGGGTTTGTTCCGCAAGATCTGATCGCGCTGCGTATTGTTCGCGCTGCGCACGCGCTTGCGCTAATTCCTGCATTTGTTCGGGAGCGTCGATAGTTGCGAGCAAATCGCCTTTCTTAACTTGATCGCCAATACCCTTGTGCCAAGCTGCTAAGTAACCAGATGTGCGCGCGTAAATAATAGCTTCAGTGTTGCCACGCAAAGTTGTAGGCAGAGAGAGAGTGCGTTGCAATTCGCCAGCTTTGCCATTGGTAACAAGTACATTTCGCTCGAGAGTTTTTGCGGTGTATTCCTGCAAGGCGCGCGCATCATTCACATTCAGCACTACACGAATCGCAGCGCCCAACAACAATACAATTAATGCGCCTATCGCAACTCGTTGTGTTTTTTGCGTGCTAACTTTCACTACCGACGATTCAAGTTGAGGAGTGTATAAATCATTCATGGTTGTTCACTCGAATAAATACCAGATGAATAGAGGGATGAACTTTTCGGAAACAGCGAACGCTGGGCAAGTTTGTGATGAAGGCTGGCAAATATTACGGGCACAAATAATAAAGTCGAAACTGTCGCGAATAATAAACCGCCGATAACTGCTCGACCAAGCGGTGCATTTTGTTCGCCGCCTTGCCCCAATCCTAACGCCATGGGCAACATGCCAACGATCATTGCAAACGCAGTCATCAATACTGGGCGTAAACGAGTTGATGCAGCTTCCAATGCAGCAGCAAGTGGCAACATACCTTGCGCAAGTAAGGTGCGAGCAAAAGACACAAGCAAAATACTATTCGCAGTCGCAACACCCATCGTCATAATGATGCCAGTTAATGCAGGAACACTGAGGGTGGTGCCGGTTAAAAATAACATCCATGCGATTCCGGCAAGAGCTGCAGGCAATGCAACAATAATAATCAGTGGATCTAACCAGCATTGAAAATTTACGACCACTAAAAAGTAAACCAATGCAATCGCGATCAACAAACCAAATCCTAAACCTGTAAACGCGATATTTAAAGTTTCTATTTGCCCGCGTAATTTGAGATCAACTCCGCGCGGCAATTTCCCTCGAATCTCGTCAATCAGTTTATTAATATCGCGACTCACTGAACCCAAGTCGCGCCCTTGAATATTCGCATGGATATTAATCATGTTGGTATTGTTGTAACGATTCACGGCTGATGATTGCGAGGTGCGTTCGTAAGTCACCACACTTCCCAACAGCTGCTGTTTTCCATCACTACCTTTACCAACGGGAATGTGCATGAGTTCGTCAATGCTATCCATGTCAGTCTCAATACTGCGTGCTCCAATGTTGTAAGTATTTCCGTTAGCTTCATTCAACCAATATGTCGGTGTTGTTTGCATACTACCGCTAAGCGCGATCATCATATTTTCCGCAACGTTGCGCGCGTTTAAACCTAGCTGTTGCAGTTGCGTGCGATTCATCTCCAACGAAAATGTAGGCTTGCTCCAGCGTTGATAAACGTGCGCGTCCACAATACCGGGAATTTTTCGCAATTCATTATTAAGTTGCGCTGCGAGCGGAATAATGTCGGAAGGTTTACCACCAATGAATTGCACATCAATCGGTGCGGGGACACCAAAATTTAATGTTTGACTGACTTGATCCGCTGGCTGAAAAAAGAATTCAACCTGTGGGAATAATTTTGGCAGACGTGCACGCAAATCTTTCATGATATGAGCGCTATCAACTTCACCCGGTTTGAAGCTGAACATAATTTCAGAATCAGCGGATTCTGCAGTGCCGGAGTTTCCATTGAGCGTGTTGATCGTGCTGTATGGCCCGCCGATGATGTCCAGAATATCGCCCTGCTGTCCTTCAGGAATACTCGCCTTAATTTCAGCGTGTATTTGATCAATAAGTTTCGGCATTTGCTCGAGTCGCGTGCCAGAAGGCGCGCGAATATGAAGGCGAAGCTGACCGCTGTCAACCACGGGAAATAAATCCTGGCCGAGCATTGGGTAAATCCCAAGAGATAAAAAACAAAACGCCATAAACGCTGCAGCAAATCGTTTTCGTTTCAGCAAAATACCTGAAAGCACACCTACAAAATGTTTGCGAAAAACTTCAAACCCCTTATTGAAACTATGGTGAATTTTCTCAAAGCGATTCGGCCTTCGATGCTTAGCAAGTTCATGTCGCTGGTAATGGCCGCGCATCATGAACATAACAAGTGTAGGCACGAGCGTTCGCGAAATTATGTAGGACGCGATCATTGCAAATACCACTGCTTCCGCAAGCGGTACGAATAAATAACGCGCCGTGCCTGTTAGAAAAAACATAGGCACAAATACAATGCATATACAAAGCGTGGAAACAAATGCGGGCACCGCAATTTCCTGGGCACCATCCAGAATGGCTTGAATAGGTTCTTTACCCATCGCCATTTGCCGTTCGATATTTTCAATTTCTACAGTGGCATCATCTACTAAAATTCCCACTGCCAAGGCTAACCCGCCCAATGTCATAAGATTAATAGTTTCGCCAATCAGATAAAGGCAACTCAATGACACCATAATCGAAAGCGGAATGGACACTGCGATAATCAACGTGCTTCGCCAGTTGCCCAAAAATAAAAGAATTAACGCGGCAGTAAGTGCAGCAGCAATAAGACCTTCATGCACAACGTTATTGATGGCAGCGCGCACAAAGATGGATTGGTCGAACATTAATTTAATATCCACACCTTCTGGCATTTTTGCGAGCATTTCCGGAATGGAATTTTTAATAAAATCTACCGCTTCAATGGTTGAAACACCACCGTAAGCCAACACGGAATTAAGCACGCTGCGTGCGCCGTTTTGACGAGCAATCGTTGTGGTGGGAGAAAAACCATCGTGAACATTCGCAACATCACGCAGCAACAAAGTTCTGCCCTGTTCGGTGCGAATCGGAATTAAACCAATTTTATCAATGGTGGGAACAGCGCCATTCAATTTGATATCAAATTCGCTATCGCCAACTTTCATGGTGCCCGTCGGCAAAATTAAATTTTGCACTCCCATTGCAGAAACAACTTCAGCGGGCGTGAGATTGTTAGCGAGTAACGCAGCTGCATCTAGATCTACAGATACCTGTCTTCCGCGTGCACCGTAAGGCGCGGTCAATGAAAGACCTTTTTTACTCGAGACAATCGGACGCAAAGCAGTACCAGCAGCATCACCAATTTCAATATCGGAAAGTGTGTTACTGGAAATACTCAATTGCACTACGGGTAATTCAGACGCTGAGTATGGCCGCACCCTGCCCGGTTGAGTGCCTTGCGGCATAGATCGCCACGCGGCGCTCGCACTCATGGTGGTTTGCGTAAGTGCGGCGTTAATATCAGTACCCGGCTGAAAAAAAACCTTAACAATTCCAAGGCCAGCTACAGACACTGATTCAGTGTGCTCAATATTATCAACCGCCTGCCCCAATTCACGCTCAGCTGGGCTGGTGACGCGCTCCGACATTTCTTTAGCCGTTAAACCTTTGTATTCCCATAACTCCGCCACCACTGGAATCTGGATAAACGGAAAAATATCAGTTGCCATTTTGCTCAAAATAAACGGCATGGTTAACAGAATGAGCAACGCCGCCACGATAAAAGTATGAGGGCGACGTAAAGCGATATTGACAATCCACATGATGCGTTTAATAAAACTCGTTAATGATGTGCGAAGTCGGCCAAATAAATTGACGTGGCGTAATTTAAAAAAACATCCCTTTGCAATTAGTACACCATGAAGATTTACGAGCTATTTCAACGAGAACAGCGCTCGAAATCACTTAAAGTGTTTAAAAATAATCACCCACAATCATTTAAAAGTTGATAATCCAACAATTCGATCAAAAAATAACTAGCTCATAAATAACTCGAATCAAATGCAATTAATGGACAAGGATTGCTATACCCATCAAAAAATAATTTTGGTTATAACTATAGAAAAATAAAATATTTTGCTGCCAAAAAATCCCAACGTAGACTCGCCCCAACTTGTTATGACAAGTACTAACAAGTTAATCAATAAACAACCGGGCTACTCAATGAGCACTCACGAAAAGCTTGCGCCATTTTCCGCGATACCACTTTACAGCCAATTAAAAGAATTGCTGCGCACACGGATTTTGGATGGAAGTTATCCATCGCATAGTCAAATGCCTTCCGAAAGTGAGCTCGGGAAAATTTATA
This sequence comes from uncultured Gammaproteobacteria bacterium, assembly GCA_966096785.1. Taxonomy (GTDB): domain Bacteria; phylum Pseudomonadota; class Gammaproteobacteria; order Pseudomonadales; family Cellvibrionaceae; genus Cellvibrio. The sequence goes on from CBHTVU010000099.1 coordinate 7,737, forward strand.
AGCTGAGTCGCATCACTGTTCGCCAGGCACTTAGTGATCTGCAAAAAGAAGGGCTGATTTTTAAAATTCATGGCAAAGGTACATTTGTAGCCAAGCCTAAAGCATTTCAAAACGTAAGCCGTTTACAGGGCTTGGCAGAAGCCATGTCGCAAATGGGTTATGAAGTTATTAATCAGTTACAAAGTTTTAAATTTATTACCGCAAATCCGATTATCGCCGAGCGACTAAACATTACTGAAGGCGAGGAAATTACAGAAATTAAACGCGTGCGGTTAATAAATCGTGAGCCTGTATCGCTTGAAATAACTTACGTTTCAAAAACGTTGGGCAAACAGTTAGAAAAAGCCGATCTGGCTACACGCGATATTTTTCTGATTATTGAAAATGACTGCGGTATTGCACTCGGCCATGCGGATCTAGCAATTGATGCCGTACTTGCGAATGCGGAATTAACCAAAGCACTGCGTGTAGAAGAAAGTTCGCCGATTATGCGGATTGAGCGTTTAACCCATGCAGCAGATGGCATGCCGTTGGATTTTGAATATCTTTATTATCGTGGCGATGCGTTTCAATATCGTTTACGAATCGATCGACATGGCGCAACCAGCCAAGGTAGGGACCAACAAGTACTACCGAGTGAGGAGGAATAATGAGTAACACAGCATTTGATTTTTCTGATGTGAAAACATTTGAACAGGAATACGACATAGTCGTTGTAGGTGGCGGCACTGCAGGGCCCATGGCTGCGATTAAAGCGAAAGAACGCAACCCAAATTTGCGAATTTTATTAATTGATAAAGCTAACGTAAAACGTTCCGGTGCCATCAGTATGGGTATGGACGGTTTAAACAATGCAGTGATTCCGGGTCATGCGACACCGGAACAATATACAAAAGAAATTACCATTGCCAACGACGGCGTTGTAAATCAAGCGACTGTTTACGCTTACGCAAAACACAGTTTTGCCACCATCGAACAGTTGGACCGTTGGGGCGTGAAATTTGAAAAAGATGAAACTGGCGATTACGCGGTTAAAAAAGTGCATCACATGGGCTCATATGTTTTACCCATGCCTGAAGGCCACGACATTAAAAAAGTTTTATATCGTCAACTAAAGCGCGCAAAAATTTCTATTACCAATCGCCTCGTAAGCACACGCTTGTTGACCGATGATGAAGGCGCAGTCTGTGGCGTGATGGGCTTTGATTGTCGCACGGCAGATTTTCATGTGATACGCGCAAAGGCCGTTATTTTATGTTGCGGGGCAGCGGGCCGTTTGGGTTTACCGGCATCTGGTTACTTAATGGGAACTTACGAAAACCCGACCAACGCAGGTGATGGCTACGCAATGGCTTATCACGCAGGCGCTGAGCTAGCGAATTTGGAATGTTTTCAAATAAATCCATTAATTAAAGATTACAACGGCCCTGCTTGTGCTTACGTTACAGGTCCACTTGGTGGATACACCGCAAATAATAAAGGTGACCGTTTTATTGAATGCGATTACTGGAGCGGGCAAATGATGTGGGAATTTTATCAGGAGCTTGAAGGCGGTAATGGTCCGGTGTTTTTAAAGTTAACGCATTTGGCCGAAGAAACTATCCAGAATATAGAAACCATTTTGCACAGTAATGAGCGCCCGAGCCGCGGGCAATTTCATGCGAATCGCGGTACAGATTATCGCGAGCAAATGATTGAAATGCATATTTCCGAAATTGGTTTTTGCTCCGGCCATAGCGCATCCGGTGTGTGGGTAAATGAAAAAGCAGAAACGTCGGTGAAAGGTCTTTATTCAGCGGGCGATATGGCAGCGGTTCCGCATAACTACATGCTCGGAGCTTTTACTTACGGTTGGTTTGCGGGAACTAACGCAGCGGATTACGTTGCAGAGCGAGACTTCGCAAATGTTAGCGTTGAGCAAGTTGAACGGGAAAAAAATCGGGTTTATGCACCGCTGTTACGAACCGAAGGTTTACCGCCCGCGCAAGTGGAATACAAATTACGCCGGTTTGTGAATGATTATTTACAACCGCCGAAAGTGACCAAAAAAATGGAAATTGGTTTACAGCGTTTTGATGCGATAGCTCAGGACCTCGATCAAATTAAAGCGAACAATGCTCATGAGTTAATGCGTGCCATGGAAGTCAGCATGATCCGCGACTGTGCTGAAATGGCCGCACGCGCATCATTATTTCGCACTGAAAGCCGCTGGGGTTTGTATCACTATCGCGTTGATCACCCGCAACGTAACGACGCCGATTGGTTTTGTCATTGCCATTTAAAGAAAGATGAAAACGGAAACATGGTAAGTATCAAACGCCCCCTTGAACCTTATTTGATTCCACTGAATGAAATAGAACAAGGCGCTTACACACAATTACGTTTGAAAGTAGCGAATGCTTAATGCTGTTAAGCGTTTATTAAAAAGTTGAGAAACAACATGGCCCAACAAGCACAAGAAATATTTTTTCGCAGCAATGCGCCAGTCACTGTCGATGAAGATAAATGCATCGCACATAAAGGTTGTACGGTTTGCGTGGAAGTTTGCCCGATGGATTTATTAGCAATTAATCCGGTTACGCAAAAAGCCTACATGCAGTTTGATGAATGCTGGTATTGCATGCCGTGCGAAACGGATTGTCCGACGGGTGCGGTGAAAGTCGATATACCTTATTTATTGCGTTAACAATTAAAAGCAAAAGCTGGATGGCCAGCCCCTGGATCCCCGCTTGCGCGAGGATGACGACCCCCAATTAAATAAGATTACGCGCGAGTGGATAAAGCCTGTGTTTAGCTTTGAATTTTAATGAGAACATCTCAGCTATTTAAATAGGGAGTCGTCATCCTCGCGTAGGCGAGGATCCAGCTTTAAAAGTTAATTTATTTTCAAAAATAGCTACCCCAAAAAGGATGCTAATTATTTTAAACCCTCTCGTTGCCCACCTTAACCAAAGGCGCTAACGAAAAGACTAATCAAAATACAGAGAGGAAGACCATGCGTTTTACCATTAAATTATTGTCAAGCATCGCACTTATTGCAGCGAGTATTGGCAGCAGTGCGGAAACTATTCGTATTGCTTTAGGCACTCAAGACACAACCATCAATTGCGCTACTGGCGGATTATTAATTCGCGAATTGAAATTGCTGGAAAAATATTTACCCCATGACGGGAAATATAAAGACGTTACTTATGATATCCAATGGAAAAACTTTACCAGCGGTGCACCGCTCACCAACGAGATGGTTGCCGGCAAATTGGATTTCGGCGCAATGGCTGATTTCCCTGGTTCATTTAATGGTGTCGCGCACGAAGCTGCTGGCAAGCACAGTATTTTTTTGAGCGTGTTATCCGGCAGTATTAAAGGCAGTGGCAATGGCATTGTCGTTCCCGCTGCATCCACGGTGCAATCCATTACCGAGCTAAAAGGCAAAACAATTTCTGTTCCTTTTGCATCTACATCACACGGCATGTTGTTACGCGCAATTAAAGCGCAAGGTTGGGATGTTGAGAAAGATGTAAAAATTATTGCACAAGCCCCGGAAATTGCAGGCTCCGCATTGAAGAGTAATCGTATTGAAGCTCACGCTGACTTCGTACCCTTCGCAGAATTATTTCCTAACCGTGGCTTCGCACGAAAAATCTACGATGGATCGCAAGCTAACGCGCCTACTTTCCACGGTACTTTGGTTGACGCTGCTTACGCAGAAAAATATCCGGAAATTGTTGTGGCCTACTTACGCGCTGCACTCGAGGCAGACCGCACCATTGCTGCTGAACCAGAAAAGTACAGTGAGCTGATTGAAAAAGTTACCGGCATAGACGCAGAAGTAAATTATCTTTTTCACGGCCCGTTAGGATTGCAAACTCGCGACCTGACCTGGAAGCCGGAATATCGCCAAGCATTAACAACAGCTATTGATACTTTAAAGTTGCTTAAGAAAACTGACCAAGGTTTGAATACCGAAAAATTCGTAAACGACAAATTTATTCGTGAAGCATTTAAACAATCCAAACTGGACTACAAAGCTGCACTTGCAAATTATGCGCAGTTGCCGCTTAACGCTAAAGATGCAATTTCCGGTAAGCCAATTGCCGACACAAAACATCTCGCGCAAATTTGGGTTCGCGGTGAGCCGCTAGTTCGTCACTATGCTTCATTTAAAGATGCACTGAAAACTCTGAAAGAACTTGAAACTGCTGGCACTGATATTCGCGCAATTTACGCACAAGCGTCAGACAGCGGAATTAAATTGCTCGCCAACCAAGCCTGGTTTGTTGAAAGCCAGGGTCAAATCGATGCTTTTTTATTGAAAGACCAAGCCGAAGCTTTTGCTAAAACTAATTCTGGCAAAGTAAGTGATTTCAGCACCATTCGCTTGTAGGAAAATTGTTTATGGCACAGCTAAATAATTCAACGTCGCCAGCAAAACTGCAGGGCATCGCCTTGCAGTTGGGTTCAATTGCCTTATGTTTCGCATTTTGGCAAGTTGCTGCTACACAGAAACTGGATTTCGGCTTAATCACTTTTAGCAATGTGCCAACGCCAGCAGCGGTGCTAAATGCCGTGTGGGAACTTATTAAATCCAACGCGTTGTGGCCGCATCTTACCAGCAGCCTTGCACGAGTTTTTATTGGATATTTTATTGCCGCATTCTTGGGAATTAGTTTGGGCTTGGCAGCGGGAAGATCAAAGCGCGCGGAAAAAATATTAATGCCGCCGCTGGAATTAATTCGCCCTATTCCAGCGGTGGCATGGATTCCATTGGCGATTTTAATGTTTCCCTCGTCCGAAGCTTCCATGATTTTTATCACGTTTACCGGTGCACTTTTTCCAATTCTGCTTAATACAGTTCACGGTGTTGAAGCGGTTGATCGCAGATTGATTGCGTCAGCCCGTAGCTTGGGCGCTTCGCAAGGTTCAATTTTGCGTGAAGTAATTTTGCCAGGTGCATTACCCAACATTTTCACAGGTTTGTCGATTGGTATGGGCACTTCATGGTTTTGTCTTGTTACCGCTGAAATGATTTCAGGACAATTTGGTATTGGTTACTACACATGGTCGTCCTACGTTATTCAAAACTATGCCGACATTATTGTGGGTATGTTGTTGATAGGTTTGTTGGGTATGGGTAGCAGTTGGTCTATCAAACGCATTGGCGAGCTACTAACACCCTGGTACCGCACGCGGTAAATTAACAGAGAAATTACAATGACTATTTACGAATCAGCTCAGGCAAATTTTTCGCAAGCACGCATGAACACCGAGCGATCAGGCCGAATAGATGCGCAAAAGATTTCTATTCATCTTGGTCAGGGTAAAACAGCTTTTGAAGCCGTGCAGTCGGTAGACTTTGCAATTGAGCCCGGCGAATTCGTTTGTATTCTTGGGCCTTCAGGATGTGGAAAATCCACCTTGCTTGGTGCGCTTGCAGGTCATATCACACCGAGCCACGGCAGTTTAACATTGGACGGTGAAACCATTAAAAATCCTTCGCCGGAACGTGGCATGGTGTTTCAACACCACACATTATTTCCATGGCGGAGCGTGGTAGACAATGTTGCGTTCGGATTAAAAATGCGCGGTGTTAACAAGCGAGAGCGGCATGCGCAAGCCTTAGAGATGTTAAAGCTTGTTGGCCTTGAGGATTCCGCCAGACGGTGGCCAAGCCAACTTTCAGGTGGGATGCAACAACGCGTTGAAATTGCACGCGTATTAATTAACAAACCGCGTTTGCTATTGATGGATGAACCTTTCGGTGCTCTGGATGCGCAAACGCGTTTGAAAATGCAGCAACTTTTATTAAGCATATGGGGCCGCATTCGTACGAGCGTCGTGTTTGTCACTCACGATATTGATGAGGCTTTATTTCTTGCCGATCGCATTCTCGTGATGAGCCCGCGCCCTGGAAAAATTATTGAAGATTTGCGCGTGGATTTTTCGCGGCCGAGAAACACCGATTTAGTAACGACGCCTGAATTTATGCGACTCAAACGTCATTGCCTGGAGTTACTTAATCACGAAGAAGGCCGACAATTACCGCGCCTTTCGCCGTTGGGGTTACCAC